>JANLUJ010001258.1:0-7964 GCA_031363425.1 Pirellula sp. | reverse complement strand
CCGGTATTCGTTTCACAGCCGCAAGCCCCACGGTGATACATACTCTTCAGGATGGTTTCAGCGTCGCGCACGATCTGGTGACTGGCTTTGCCTTTGACATGGGCCACGAACCCGACTCCGCACGAATCCTTTTCAAGGTCTGGATCATATAAGCCTTGCTTTTCTGGGAAACCGAATGGTGCATTCATGCTTTGTGAATCCTTGTTATTGTTCTTGGATCGGTGTTGTTTTCGGAGAGTGTGACATCAAATGACAATGCCACTAAGTAGCCAGGGACGGATTGGGGGCCAATGGTCCGATGGCTGGGGAGGCGTCTTCCTCAGATTCTGAATTGGTAGTTCTTGAGTCCTCCAGGGATTTTGAGTTTTCCTGATCCCAAACTCGGTTCTTCATCACGATATCCATGAAGCTTCGAGCGGCGCGACTCAATGTTACCTCTCGCCTTTGAATGATGCCCAATGGGCGAGTAAGATCCAATCGATCGCACTCTATCTTTTTCAGTGAGCCCGATGCCAACTCACTTTGAACCGTCAACATAGGTAAGAAGGCAACGCCACTGTTAACGATGGCCGCATGTTTCACTGAGTCTATGTTGTCCAATTCGACAACCACTCGCATGGTCACTCCAAGATTGCGAAGCTCTTTGTCGATCTCTTGCCGAATCCGCAGGTTGCCTGCAAAGGCCACTAATCCGATTTGCGAGAGTGCCTCCGGCGAAATGCGCCCAAGTGTTGAAAGTCGATGTCTTGGTGACGCCACCAAAATCATCGGTTCATGCCGCCATAGCGTTGTCTGCAAAGTAGGATGGTTTTGATCGGGGTAGCTAACCATTCCGAAGTCCACAGTTCCCTGCTCCACCATCCGGTAAACTTCGTGCGGGTGAGCAAGTTGGTAAGCAAAACTAGCCGAAGGATAGTTCTTTTGAAACTTCTCCTCTAGAACCGGCATGTAGCTAAGGCCAATGGAATAAATAGAAGCCACAACGATGTGGCCTACGACTTCTTCCCCGGAGGTTGTTCCACCGAGTCGGACTTCATCGACCAAAGAATCGAATTGCCGCAATACTCCAGCCAATCCATCGTAAAACTTTTGCCCCTCGGCAGTGAGAACAAATGGTCGCTTGGTCCGATCGATCAATTGCACCGACAAAAAATCTTCCAAATGCTGCACGCTTTGGCTGGCCGCGCTCTGGGTCATTCCATGATCGCTTGCCGCCTGCGAAAAACTTCGGCGCCGAACGACATCATAAAAGACCTTCAAGGATCGAATATGCACAGCTCCGTGCGAACTGGCTGCTCTATTATTATTTTTGTTAATTTTCACTCTCCTCTATTAACGGGGCCGATTCGAAGGATACCGTGCGGAATTGGGGGAGTCAAGGAGTTTTGAAAGAAGTTCATCGGATAGGTGTTAGTCGCTTCGTCGCAAGGCGAACCAATTCCTGTCGATAGGCGTCTCGTTTTAGAGTCGCATGTCCTCATTGAATTGTCCCCAAACATGCCTGGACGCAGAAGGGAACTTGATGCAATATAGGGGGACACGGATGTGAACGGGCAAACAACTTATTGATTTGGACAACCTGTGAATACTAGCTCTTTGCCGACGGAACGAACGGCCTCCGCGGTTTTCTTTTCTGGCGCAACGTACTTCGTTCATTTTCTAGCATTGGGATTTAGTTCTTTTCCATTGCAAACTCACTTACGGCATGTGTTGACGCCTGCCTCGGCAAGCTTGGTAGCGAGCATTTCGCCGATTGCAGCTTGCATCACTTATTTCTTTTTTCGGTATGCGGAATCACGCGGGTGGACGAAGTCACCGCGACTGGTTCTTTTCTGCACAGCCGTTGGAGTTGCTTTTTTGCAATTGCTCTTGGGTTGGCGAATGCAACAAACAACTTTGGGAAACGATTTTATCGGGCCCGTCGTGGATATCGCGATGTGCATGTTGCTATTAGGGTGCGTCCAATCCAGCACGATGACTTTGCTCAACCACATCGGTATATCGACAATGGGAAGTCATGCCTATTCGGTGCGCGCCGCAGGGTCCGGCGGATACATGGTAGCGTTGCTTTTGATGGGCTCGTTCGGAAACGATGCCGAGTCCATTGCCGAGTTTCACTTGTTTATCGGCGCTAGTATCAGCATGTGTCACGCACTCTTTGCTTTCTTGGCTTGGCGATTTCTGCCCGTCAAAGCCAAACTCGGCACGAGCCTCGCACTCCCATTGGAACCCTTGGCAGAAGGATTTCAGTCGACTGCACGTCCTACAACGGATCGGTGGGAGTGGTTTGGTTTGTTGTTGCTAGTTTGGATGGTTGCGGTCTGCGAGATGTCGTACGGACTGTACGCGCACGAATTCTTGACGACGACCTACGGAAACTATGGTTACTTTGTTTTTGCAGGAGCGGTTGCCATCGAAATTGCGGTTCTCATTGCATTGCCTTTTGCACCCAGCTTGAGGCGTCGGTTATTGTTTGTTGGACCGCTTGGATGGATACTTTTATTCAGCGGATGCCTGTTGGCAACACAGGGCTTTGGAGCGTTCGGTTTGTGTGCGTTTGCATTAGCCTTGAACTGCCCGTTTCAAATTTCGACCAACGAACATGCGCACAGAATGAATCCAAGCGTCATGGGGGTAGCTTCGATGACGCTGGCGCAATCGATTGGTTACACAACGGCTACAGTGATCGCATCTATCGCATCGAGATTTGGAATTGGCCCAGCGCCACTTTGGATCGCCGTGCTGCCCCTTTCAGTGCTAGCTTTGATGCTCGCCCTTCGAAAACTCACCCGCCAGAACGCGACGTTCGATGTCAACGATTTTGGCGAGCCGGGCTGCGTGTCGAGGAGCAGGAGAATAGCGAGCTCCGAGAAACGATCGGACGACTTCGAAGGCAGACTCGGGGCCGATAACACGTGCTCCGATGCAGAGGACATTCAAGTCGTCGTGCTCGACGCCCTGGCGGGCGGAGTAAGTGTCATGGCACAAACTGGCTCGGATTCCGGGAAACTTGTTCGCCGCCACGCTCACGCCAACACCTGAACCACAAACGAGAATTCCACGATCGATTTCTCCATTTAGGATTTTGACTGCCACCATTTCGGCAAAATCCGGAAAATCGCACGATTCAGCCGTGTGGGTTCCGCAGTCGATCACGTTTACCGCAGCAGCGACTAGCAGTTTATAAACATCGTTTTTTAGCAGGAATCCAGCGTGGTCGCCACCAATTGCGTACCGAAGGGGAGCTGCATGTGTCATAGAAGAGTTCTTGGTACGGGAAACGGGGATGTCTTAAGAATCGTTGTCTTGGGAGTCTTGGTTAAATGCAAACGTGAAAGTATGGTTGGCGGCCAGGTAGTCGCTGTTGCCGTCCTTGTGAAACGTTGTTACACTCCGTGGCCCTAGGTTGTATGAGTTTTTTGGATTTCGGCTAGTTGCCGGTCCCTCAACCAATCTGATTACTCTTTTATTTACGCTGCGTCGAGACTCGGTCCCAGAACTTTATCGCCAAGAAGGAATCACGTAAATCGATCTTTAGTCGGTTGTTACTCTTTCCCATGCGTCTAGCCGATTTTCTCCCGCTAGCATATCCCAAGGACTTTTACGCATGGTCAATCGTACCCTCATTCGCTCCCTAGAGGATGAAATCCTGGAGCAGGAACTCGAGCTCATGTTCGGCGACACAGCCGAAACGATGTTTGACGAGTCGCTCTTAGATGCCAACAAGCAGTTTGATGTAAACCAAATTGTTGAAGGCAAGATTGTCGAAATCAACGACGAATTTGTCGTAGTTGACGTCGGCTTCAAGAGCGAAGGTGCGATCCACAAGAACGAGTGGGACGAAAACGAGCCGCCCCCGGAAATCGGCCAAACAGTCAAGGTCCTGATCGAAGAAGTCGAAGATCAGCACGGAGCTCCGGAAGACGTTCGGGCCATGATCAGCCTCAGCAAGCGCAAGGCTGAAAAGATCATCCAGTGGGAACAGATGATGCTTTCGGTCCAGGAAGGCCAAGTGGTCACTGGTACTGTCACGCGCAAGATCAAGGGCGGTTTGCTCGTCGACATTGGTGTTCCCGTATTTTTGCCAGCCAGCCAAGTGGATATTCGTCGCCCCAATGACATTGGTGACTACATCGGTCGCGTTGTTCAATGCGAAGTGCTCAAGATTGACGAGACTCGCCGCAACATTGTTGTCAGCCGACGTTCGCTCATCGAAAAGCAACGGGAAGAAGACCGTGAACACCTCATGGCCGAACTTGAGATCGGACAAGTACGAAAGGGAATTGTCAAAAACATCGCCGACTTCGGTGCGTTCGTCGACTTGGGCGGTATCGATGGTTTGCTTCACATTACCGACATGAGCTGGGAACGAATCGGACACCCAACCGAAATGGTTTCGATCGATCAAGAGATCGAGGTCAAGATTTTGCAGATCGATCGCGAAAAGCAAAAGATTGCGTTGGGGCTCAAGCAAAAGCAAAACAACCCTTGGACCAACATTGCCGAAAAGTATCCAGTCGGCACTACGATCCCTGGCGAAGTCGTAAACGTTATGAGCTACGGTGCATTCGTGAAGCTCGAACCTGGAATCGAGGGGCTAGTTCATATTAGCGAAATGTCGTGGACTCGTCGAATCAACCATCCTAGTGAGATGGTTCAAATTGGTGACAAGATCGACGTCAAGATTTTGGGAGTTGACGCTCAAGGGCAACAATTGTCATTGGGTATCAAACAGACGCAGTCCAACCCATGGGATGTTGTTCTGGAAAAGTATCCAGAGAACGCCCAAGTCACTGGCAAGGTTCGCAATCTCACCAATTACGGTGCGTTTATCGAACTCGAGGAAGGGATTGATGGTCTCCTCCACGTTTCCGATATGTCTTGGACTCGCAAGATCAGTCATCCAAGCGAATTGCTTACCAAGGGGCAGCAGGTCCGTTGTCGCGTTTTGAGCGTTGACCAAACGCGCCGCCGTATTGCGCTCGGTCTCAAGCAATTGGATGACGACCCATGGAATACCACGATTCCAGCCAAATACCAACCAGGGCAGTTGGTAAGTGGCAAGGTTACCAAAATCACGAACTTCGGTGTATTCGTTGGTCTTGAGGATTCGCTCGAAGGCTTGTTGCATATCTCTGAATTGGCAGACCACAAGGTCGAGAACCCTGAAGACATAGTAAAGGTTGGAGATGAGATCGAGGTCAAGGTGTTACGCGTTGACAGCGAAGAACGTAAGATTGGCTTGTCTCGCAAACGAGTTGACTGGTCGGAAGAACAACACTTAGCTGAAGCAGAAAAAGAAAAGGAACAAGCTCAGCAGCCGAAATCGGACAAGCCACAGGTGGAACTCAAGGGTGGTCTTGGCAGCGAAGGGCTACTAATTCAGCCGGCTCCACCAAGTGAATAGTCGATAACCATTTAGGTTAATCATCAAACCAAGGAGAGTGTTGGTCGCTTGACCAGCACTCTTTTTCGTTTGGCATTACTCGGCTAACTCCCGTCGCTTTGTAATAGCGCAGGCATGACTTGCTGGCTTTTTTGCCCAGCCTTAATAAAAAGCAGCCCTTGTTTTTTCACCGTTCCGACGTGGGCTTTTTAAACACTTACAGCATGGTCAGATCTGCTTAATGGGTCGGAATCATTTGAGGTAGAACATATGCTTGCGTGGCCACAAGTACGCCAACCAAGATCGCAAGTGCGATGCTATGAAGAAATACGTATCGGAGAATCGTACCCTCCTGACCATGCTGTCCGGTGGCAATTCCGGCAACGACGATCGATTGAGCGTCGATCATTTTGCCCATCACGCCACCGGAACTATTGGCGGCGGTGGCCAGAATGGGTGAAATCCCAAGACGTTCTGCCGTTATTTGTTGTAAGTTTCCAAACAAAACATTTGAGGAAGTGTCGCTACCCGTCAAAGCAACACCCAGCCATCCGAGCAATGGAGAAAAGAAGGGGAATAGAAAACCGGTACTTGCGAAGGCCAAACCCATTGAAGCGTCCAGGCCACTGTATTTCGTGGTATAGCCGAGCGCCAACATGACTGAGATCGTAATCAAAGAAACGGTGGTACGACGCAATGTACCAAGGAACAGAATGGCCAACTTGCGTGGAGAAAGACCGAGCAAGGAACCCGAGATCAGAGAGGCGAGGAACAAGGCTGTTCCGGTCGCGGACAGCCAGTTCACTTCATAGATGGCCTTCTCGGGTGTCGGAGTTGCGACAACGGGTGCGTCGCGTACAACTTGGAGATGCAAACCAGGTACAGCATAATCAAACTTGGACCAGGCGTTCAACTGACTTTTTGCTTGAGGCAGTCCCCATACGAATACCATTACCGAAAGCACCAGCCAAGGAATCCAAGCGACACAAGCTTCACGAAATGGTGGAGCGACCTCGACTACTGCTGCCGATTCATCAGCAAATCGCCACGTTTTTTTCGGCTGCCAGAATCGTAGCAAAGCAACCAATACGGCAATGGAAACGATGGCGCTAATGACGTCGACCAACCAAGGGCCGTGATAATTGCTTACGAGAAATTGCATGACTGCAAAGCTGAGTCCAGCTGCTAAGCAAGCCGGCCACACTTCGATCATGCTGCGCCATCCGGCCATCACCCAAATCAACCAGAAAGGGACGATTACGGAAAACAGTGGCAGCTGCCTCCCAACCATGATACTAAGGGATTCTAACGGAAGCTCCGTTACTCTTGCCAATGCAATAAGAGGTGTTCCAAGTGCTCCGAACGCTACGGGTGCCGTATTTCCAATGAGAGCCAATCCAGCGGCGGGCAACGGTTTGAATCCAAGACCAATTAACATGGCGGCGGAGATGGCCACGGGGGTGCCAAATCCGGCCGCCCCCTCGATGAAGGCTCCGAAACTGAATGCGATGAGTAGCACTTGAATGCGTCTATCGTCAGCCAGAGCTGCGATGGAACGTTTTAATACATCGAATTTGCCAGTGGCAACCGATATGTCATAGGTGAAAATCGCGGTCAACACGATCCAACCGATCGGAAACAGTCCATAGGCTGCGCCGTTGGCTGCCGCTGTAAGTGCAAGAGCTGCAGGCATTTTGAAAACCAAGATTGCAACCGATAACGAAACGATCAAGCCGACGATGGCCGCATAGTGTGCTCTAACGTGAAGCCCCGCCAATAGTCCGAGCAACACAAAAATCGGCAAGGCTGCGACCAAAGCGGATAGAAAGATTCCTCCGCACGGATCGTATTGTTGAGTCCATGGGGTCATGTTTGGTCGATTATGTCGATTGGTGGATAATGCTAAATGTCGTTTCCCTATTCTCCACGTGCCGATCGCCTCAAGTCTCAATGGGTTAAACATCTTTGCGACTTGCCTTACCGCGGCGCGGCAGCCCAGACTTTGGGCAACCATCGAAAGCGGCTCGATCGTCCCGATCGAGAAATCACGGCGGAGAAATCACGGCGGAGACCGCCGTGCCACTCTGTTTACCAGTTTACCAACCCAATTCCTAACCTAGACAATGCACCAGGCAACCGATACTTGAACGAACTTTGTTAAGCCAGTTTCCAAGCTTGAATGAGCTGTTCAGCGCCTGGGCTTAATCGTCGAAGTTTATGAACGATTTGTGCCTTTTCCGTCTTGTTTGCTTTTTCACACTTTTTGTGTAGTTTTTCCAATTTCTTCGTACGGTGTCTGCGCTTGCGAAGTTCACGTTGTCGTTCGGTTCCGGCCATTGAAAACTCTTTCTAAAAAATTAAGTGTGGGCAATTGGCGATTGATTCCATTTAAGTATGGAGAACAGTAACGAAATTTGCTTAATTCGTCAATGTTGGAGCTTCTCAGCGATAGCGCCCTGGATAGCTTTCAAGAAGTTTGGCAAGATGTGTTGCCTATGGCCGAGTTGGACAACCTATGTCAAAATCGGCTAATTCTCTTGAGTCGATGATTTTTGGAGCCCTCAATGACTGAAACAAC
>JANLUJ010000987.1:0-2434 GCA_031363425.1 Pirellula sp. | reverse complement strand
CAGCAAGAGAAAGCCAGCCCAGACGAAATGCAACGCACGTAATTACGACTGCCAATAGGAATAACCTTAGCATCATGCCAATGCCATCGGAAATACCTAGGAGCAATTCAAAGACAAGACCGATCGCCAAAAGTTGCAACAGCCCGCCGAAAAGCCGCAGGGTCTTTCGTTGAACGGCTTGGGCATTGTCCGTAGAGCTCATCGCAACGCTCCCTTGTGCTTGCTGCGCCCGGTCTTTGCAGCGTCGAGTTCCGCCATGATCAATCGAATGGCATTCTGCTCGCCGGAAAGGGACAGAGAAGCCCCACATCGATGAAGTTCGCGTTGTAGTTGTTCGGTCTGAATTTGAAGTCTTGCCTGCTCGGCTACTATTAACAGATCGTCGACTGACCAATTGCCTGAAGAATCGGAAACGACTTTCCTTGATGGACGTCGAAAAGTCGTCGTCGGACAAACGAACGAGACGCGATGGTGCTTTGCAACAGCCAATTTCACTGCTGGTATGAGGAATTCCAAAATGCTTATGCAGTTCAAGAGATCGGACATAACGACGAACACTTCGTTGTCACGCGCACGGCCAACAGCCGCTAAAATGCAATCGGCCAATTGCTTCATCCGACGGATTGGTTCTCGATCCCGAGTTTCGGTTGGCGCGATGACGGGAGCGATCCATGGCATGCCCGAGTGATTGAGCAGCTCTTGAATACGGCGAGCCAGAGTTAAGTCGTTATGAATCATGGCTACCTGTTCGCGAATGGACAAACGGTAGATTTCAGACAGTGCCCCTGCAACGAGGAATCTTTGCCTTCTCTGGGCACGACTGTTCGGCAATATCGGGAACCAGAAGAAAGGGAATTGGTTGACTTTGAAATCCAACAGTTCAGGGAATCGCTGGCTGAGTAGCCCCCAGGCGGCGTCCAGCATTCGTTGACTCAATTGACTCGGGGGAGGGCTTGGGTTGACGGAGAAATCACCCAACGCTCTCAAGAAAATTTGAAATCCCTTTTCACCCGCCATCGGAGGCATGCGTTGTATCGTGTGTTCGTCAAACAGAACCCCACCTACTGGATCACCAGCCTTGGTAGCCATCCTCGCTACGCTGGCAGCAACAAAGGTCATTTGATCCAACAAGCGGAATCCGAAACCACCTACACGAGTCGTGCTCGAGCCATCGACTATGAGTTGCACTCTGGCTGGAACCTCCGACTCGTATTGACGTGTCATCCACTGATCGCGTTTGGCCGAAACCTTCCATGCGATCGATTTGAAGGGATCACCTGGCATGTACTCTCTCAATTCGAGCAACTCGGAGCCAATCCCGGACCGCAGCAGTCGATGAACTCCATGCCTTGGGATAACACTGGACTTTTTGGTTAGCGATCGGTACTCACCAGCATCTACGAAGGACGGGAGAGCTCGAAACGACTGCTCGCACTTAATGAACGTTTCCATGCGAAAGAGACCATGCGTGCTTTCAAGCGTCGACAGGAAGCCGGGAAACACGACATTGCCCGCCGCTCGCACGCGTGCCGAATAACCCCATTCAACTTGAGAACTGCCGAGCCCTAACCTTTTTTGATTGGAAGCGTCTTTATCTCCGTCGTCGAAGAAGCTCCGCAAATTGCGAATTATCCAAGATTTTGATGGGCCAGTGGAGATGGCCTGTCCCGCCGGTGTCAACTCCGCAGCAATCAATTGAAGGTTCTCGGGCACAACATCATGCAAATCGACTGTCACCCCCAGCAACGGTATCGTGTTAGCAATTTGCACACGCACCTCTACGGTTCGGTCAGCCCAAAGCGATCGGTTCGCATCCACGTTCCCATTTACTAATCGCGTCGGCTTAAGCAATGGAAGTTGAAGACGAACATGCCAATAGAACAGGATCCATTCAGAGAGAATCCATAACAAGGAAGAGAGAGAGAGCAAGCTGAGAACCGTTTGCCCTCGAACCAGTCCGAGGCAGAGTCCAATCATCCCTGCAACGGCGAACATTTGTGCTCGGAGCGTCATGCTTTTTTTTCCGCGATCACAGGAACTCGTTGGATAACCTGCTGAATGACCCCTTCGACAGTTCGCCCGTCCATCTCCGCTTCGGGACGCATGATGAGACGATGTCCCAGAACGCTTTGGCTGATCGATTGAATGTCGTCATGCGTTACAAACTCACGGCCTTTCAGCAAAGCATAGGCTCGAGCGGCTTTCATCAAGTTGATCGCCGCCCGTGGACTTGCCCCAAGCATGAGATCAGAATGTTGCCGGCTTTCACGAGCTAAGTCAATAATGTATTGTTTTAGTTCGTCAGAACAGTAAACGGAATCCAATTGCCTTTGAATACTGACGATCTCCTCAGAGGAACTAATTGCGGTCAATTTTGGAGCAGGGCGGCTATGCAAGTCGAGCATCGCAACCTCCGCATCGCGCTGAGGGTACC
>JANLUJ010000976.1:0-7214 GCA_031363425.1 Pirellula sp. | reverse complement strand
CATCGATGTGTAAAAGACCCGACCTTTGCCATGAGTTCGCGCCCATGTTGCCGGATAGTCCGGTCGCTTGTAATCGGCATCGACCATCCCCTCCGTGTTTTGGACCAAGATGACGTGCATGTCTTTCGCAAAGTTCTTTAGGCTGTACCACTCTTCGTTCATTCGGAACGAATTCTCTTTCGGAGCACCAGGGAAGCTCGGCGAAACGAGCTTCATCGTGGCTTCTTGTTGACGGCCATGGCGAATGAATTCACCACCGATCATTTGGATATAAGGGTCCGGCGAATCTTGATTCTCAGCTGCTTTGCCCGGTGAATGAAACGTATCCGAAGCGCAGTGACTTCCGGCGAAGCCCTTGCCCGCCGCAATGGCGCTAAGCAAATTCTCCTTGCCCTTGGCTGTCATAGCCGGTTCGCTTGCCTTGCCTTGCGTCAAGTCTGTGGTCGTATAGAACAAATAGCCATCAAATTGTTCGTAGTCCTTGTCGAAAATTCTCCCATCCTTGGAACACGTCACATCGATATTATGCTTCTTTCCCATCTCGATCATGATCCGTTCCGCATAGGCAAGCTCAGAATCTTTTCGTTTGACAACCGAATGCTCGAAGCCAGAACTCTTCGTAAAAAACAATAGCTTCTTGGTCGCGGTGGTATTGGCTATTGCACGACCCAGTTCGGGTGCTGCCAAAATTGCACTAAGCGTCAATGCGGATCGTTTAAGTATTTCTCGTCGGGAAGCATTCGGAAAGTTTGTATCGCTGCTCATTTTGGGTTACCTGAGGTCGGAAGATGAAAAAATGGTTCGTCAAATATTGTAACGAACCGACTGTGCGACAAACAGTGAGGGGCTATCAGCTAGGAAACCCCTTTCGGACAAAACACAACGATGGCGGCTTCGGCATCTTTGGGGCGCATTCGAAATGCGTGTCGCGACGCTGGATGGACACAGTATTGCTTTAGAACCGCTGAGCTCATGCTGGCGAGCCCGCGAAATCGTTTTTTGACTGCATTGGGGCTCACTTCCTTTTGAACTCTTGCCAAGCATTTAGCCGCTTCGTCATCGGAAACGGCACAAACCAATTCGGTCATTTCAGGAGCGGATATTTCAAATAACGGGGGATGGACCATGTAAATGCGACCGGACTCCAACAAAGTTCGCATCCAACGATAGAAATACATGAGCACCAACATGCCACAATGGATCCCATCCGCGTCCGGGTCAAAAACCAAAATGAAGTTTTGATAGCGAGTCTCACTCAATTGGAAACTATCGCCCCAACCTGCTCCGATCGCTTGATGGAGAGCATTGAAGAATTCGTTTCGTGCCACTTTGTCTTTGGTTGCTTTCCAAGCATTGAGCGGCTTGCCCTGCATGGGCATCACCGCTTGGAAGTCCGGATCTCGAACACCACCAATTGCATTCGACGCCGAATCCCCCTCGACGATAAACAATTCTGTGGCCGCTCCGCGGGGATAGAATTGACAATCAAGCAGTTTAGTGGGCAGCACTCGGAACATTGCAGGACCTCACGTTTAAGTGTCTTGTGCAGAATATTCGTATTGTAGATCAATTCCGGAATTAAGAATTAACGAGTTGCGCAAAACGCAATCTGCTCGGTGGTATGCGCAGCCATGGGTAGCCGCTAAGATCACGCTATCAATCGAAATAAGAGTAGAAGAGTTCAGTCAATGCGCGAGAAGAGTATGGTAAAGGAATTGCAAGGAATTGTTTGGTTGATCGCAGTGCTTTGGATAGTCCACCTCGGGGATTTCCTGTTGCCTATCGACTTGAACGCCTACGGACTAGTTCCAAGAACGCTTTACGGCTTAATCGGCATTCCTCTGATGCCCTTCCTTCATGGCAGCTGGGGGCATCTAATCAGCAACACCATACCGCTCTGCATTTTACTGTTCATCTTAATCAGTTCGCGACGCGATTATTTGGAAGTGATCGTTAGCATTGTAATCGTTGGTGGTTTGCTGTTGTGGTGTTTTGGTCGAAGTGCAGTCCATGTTGGAGCAAGCGGGCTTGTCTATGGACTGGTTGCATTTCTCATGGCTAGCGGATTTGCGGAACGCAATCTCGTTTCCATGTTCATCGCTTTGCTTGTCGGCTTCTTGTATGGAACGACATTGTTTTTCGGAGTGTTACCCACGGCCGGAGCAACCGTCTCGTGGGAAGGTCATTTGTTCGGAGCGATTGCAGGCGTCGGGACGGCATATAGTTTGGCAAAGAAGTCGAGTGCTGAAGGGCCTGACGGGGCGTACCTTGGTTAGCAGACGTTGACACGGAAACGCCATGTCCTTGGCGGTTCATGCATCCTACTAATGCGATGCTCGAATGTAGCAAGTCCAGTGGGCCTTGCTGCAGTTATATTTCTGTCGGATGATCGCCCAGCAATAGAATTTCTTTGGCAGTATTGAGGCCGCTTTGGATCGCTCCCTCGATGCTGCCAGTTTCGCAATAGTCTCCGCACCGCCAGACGCTATCGCTAATCCTTGTGTGCGTATTTCTCAATGCCAACGACGGAGGCGATTGGTTTGGTAGGGCATATGGGATCCGGTAAGTCCTCAAGTGACGCCAAGATTCAGCCATTTGACCGAACCAATCGATGAGCTGTTCTCGCACCTTGGCCAACAGGTCTGATCCGGTTATTTCAGTTAGCCCGATAGTACTTACGCATAGCAACGACTTGCCGCTCGGAGCATACGTGGGCTGAGCAAAATTGGGGAAGCACAGATTGTTAATGACTCCAGTTGCTTCGCCATTAAGCATGAGTGTTGCCTCATGAATAGGCGGAGCAAGCACTTCAAAATAGAGGCAGCTCGTCGAGGCGGCCTCCATAGTTGGTAAGGTTTTCCTGCGTTCCAAAGACTCGATTGCCAAGAGTCGATTGGCCGTTGGCTCTTCGGTCGCAACAATAACATGATCTGCTGACAGCACTTGGTCATCAGACATTGTTACCCGTCCTTCCTGTACGCTTCTCACTGTCGCGTTGAGCATAATGGATGATATGGGCAAATCTAATGCGATTTGATTGGGAATGGCTTGCATGCCTTCGGCAGGCAAGGATGCACAGCCAAGACTAAACGTTCGGAACACAAACTCCATAACGCCGGCAGATACCTGAAGAGAGTCGTCTAGAAAGATGCCACCAAAAAATGGTCGAAAGAACCGATCCACGATGGTGGAAGAAAAGCCCATTTGCCTAAGCCGTTCTTTCGCTGAAACACTTTGCATATTGAGCAGTGCGGACGGGTCAGAATTGCAGACCCGATTGCGAAAAGAAGCGATGCGGAGTTTGTCGACGATGCTTCCGACCGGTGCTAACAGCGTTTCCATGGCATGCCAGGGGGCAAGGTACCATGCCGATCGAAGCGGATCGCAAACGCGGTATCGCTTGCCGCGAAACTGAACGAATGCGCCCGAGGAGAAGGGTCCCAGTTGCAGTTTGGCTAGGTCCAATTCCGCTCCCGCCGTTTCGTAGCCGGTTAAGTAGACTTGGAAACCGTGGTCGAGGAGGAATCCATCGACGCAATCGGTTTGGATGCGACCTCCGATACGATTACGAGCCTCTACGACAGTTACGGACCAACCTGCTCGGTGCAGTCTCCTGGCTGCCGTCAAACCGGAAAGGCCTGCGCCGACTACGATTGCGCTCGGCATTACTCGGGCTCCGAGCCTGAAGCCAAGGCAGTGTCGGCTTTGTTAGAACGGGAGAGTTTCGGATTCTCGATATACGCGAGAACGAGCGCGATGTCTGCAGGAGTGATGCCGCTTATTCGGCCCGCTTGATCTAGGTTTATTGGTCTAATGCGACTAAACTTCTGCTTGGCTTCGGTTCGCATGCTGGTAATCGACTCGTAACTGAAATTCTTTGGAATGACTTTGTCTGCCATTCGGTTTTGACGATCAACTTGGATTTGTTGCCTTGCAATGTAACCCGAATACTTGATGTCGAACTCCACCTGTTGCGAAATTTCCAAGCTGAATTGGCGGAGCGATTCTGGAAACATTTCGACAAGGCTCGCCCAGGTCACCTCTGGACGACGTAACTGTTTGTCGGCAGGTGTGTTTTCTACACGAAGCTGGGAAAGGAGTTTGGTCGCTAAATGAATGGCCGCCATTTTCTCGTTGAATCGGTCGTATCGAACTTGATCGACCAAGCCTAGGGAATAGCCCAGTTCGGTCAGTCGACGATCGGCATTGTCTTGTCGTAGCATCATGCGATATTCAGCTCGGCTCGTGAACATGCGATACGGTTCGTCTACTCCGCACGTCACGAGATCGTCCGCCAGAACACCCATGTATGCTGCTTCGCGTCCGAGTACGAGTCCAGGTTTGCTTTTTAATCGCAATGCAGCGCTTGCACCCGCAATGAGTCCTTGTGCACCCGCTTCTTCGTAGCCAGTGGTCCCGTTGAGTTGTCCTGCGAAAAAAAGCCCTTCGACTATTTTGGTTTCGAACCAAGGTTGCAATTGATCTGGTGGACAGAAATCATATTCGACGGCATATCCATATCGCATTATTTGCGCGTTCTCGAGGCCGGGAATCAAACGCATCATTTGGTCTTGCACATCGCGTGGAAGCGAGGTGGAAATGCCATTCACATAGACCTCGAGTGTATTGCGACCTTCCGGTTCTAAGAAGAGTTGGTGTCGGCTTTTGTCTGCGAAGCGAACGACTTTATCTTCGATGGAGGGACAGTACCGCGGGCCAGTCGATTGGATCTGGCCGGTGTACATCGGAGCACGATGAAGATTCTCGCGAATCAGCGTATGCACGGCTTCGTTGGTGTAGGTTATCCAGCAAGGAAGCTGATCACCGGGAAGCGAATGCGTCATATAGGAAAATGGCTGCGGTGATTCGTCTCCCGGTTGCGCTTGGGTCTTGGAATAGTCGATCGTTCGACCATTAAGGCGGGCTGGAGTTCCAGTCTTAAAGCGCTGAACTCGAAAGCCCAATCGATTCAGAGCTTGGCTGATGCCCGAGGTAGTTCCCTCTCCAGCCCGACCACCAGCCGTTTTCGCTTCGCCGGTATGCATGATGGCTTGCAGGAAAGTACCAGTAGTGAGAACAACGGCTCTTGCGTGGTAGTCTGCATCACCACGCACTCGGACACCAACTATGCGTTCCTGGCCATCGATATTCTCAGTGAGAAGATCTTCGACCAATTCTTGTCGCAGATCGAGGTTTGGCGTTTCCTCGATTCGTCTTTTGATTTCGAACTGATAGCCTTTTTTGTCGGCCTGAGCGCGAGGGGAGTGCATGGCGGCACCCTTTCGGCTATTAAGCATTCGGAACTGGATACCAGTCCGGTCGATGGTCTCACCCATCAGGCCGCCGAGAGCATCGATTTCGCGAACGATTTGACCTTTGGCGACCCCACCGATGGCTGGATTGCAGCTCATTTGACCGACTGTGTCCAAATTTCCAGTAAGTAGAGCCACTCTCGCACCGAGCCGAGCCGCTGCCGCCGCGGCTTCGGTACCAGCATGGCCAGCTCCAACAACGATCACGTCATAGTCGTATCGAATCATTTCCTAAGTGCTTTATTCCTGTATTTCCTCGAAAATCGCCCTAAGTGCTATCGTATCATTAGTCCCATTTATTGGCGAGCAACGAAAACATTGGCGATAGCAGCAGGGCCTTGACTGGGGAAGTGACCTGTCTGTAGAGGGGTATACTAGCATTTGCCTTTTTGCTGTACATTTTACCCAGTTTATCTATTTCAACTCTCCTGGAGGCAGATTTCATGCGTTTCGTATTGATGTTTTTAACCGTTGCAGCAGGAAGCTTTGTTTCCTCGTCTGCTCAAGCTGGTCTATTTGGTCGATGTGCATCAAAGGGTTGTGATGCCCCTTCTTCGTGCAGCAGCCCTTGTGCGTCGCAGGTTTCTTCTTGTGGTTTGGTTAGCTCATGCGGACAAACTAGCTCATGCGGACAAGCCAGTTCATGTGGACAAACAAGTTCTTGCGGTTCAGTCAGCGGGTGCGGTTCGGTTAGCTCATGCGGTTCATGCATGAGCGCTCCATCGGTCAGCTGTTCAATGCCGGCATGTGCACCGACTGTAAGCGTGTGTGCACCGACTGTGCGTATTTGCGCCCCTGTGGTTCGTAGTTGCGCTCCAGTTCGTAGCTGTGCTCCTGTGCGCAGTTGTGCTGCCGTGCGTAGTTGTGCTCCGGTGCGTAGTTGCGCTCCTGTTCGTACCTGCCGACCAGCACCAGTTCGAAGTTGTGCTCCAGTGGTTTCGAGCTGTGCATCGTCTTGTGCACCAAAGCGCTCATGCCTAGGTGGTCTACTTCATCACGGTTGTCGCTAGTGCTTAGTCCAGATTAAAATTGGGGGTTGGCGTAAGCCGCAAGCGCTAGCTGCGATATGATGCATTGCGACTAAAAACGCGGCTAGTGCCAAAACGTCTTAAGTCCATTCCGATTTTTTTAAGCCGAAAGAATCGAAAGAAGGCGAAAAGGAAGCGATCCTTCGCGTCTTTTTTTCGAGTCTTTTCGATTTTTTCGGCCAAGGCCCGTGGGCAATGACATGATGACGATTGGCGTTTCGACGTGTACAAAGAAATTCGTCGTGTGAAAGGGAACATGGTTGTCGCGTGCGCTGCTGCTGGCTAGTTTCCTGGAAATCAGCGACCGACGACCGGCATGATTACGCGAAATTGCGTCATTTTCGTAACGGAATTGTTTGTTGGACTACAACATTCAATAGTTCCATTCATTTCTCGAATGCGATCTGCGACCACAAAAAGCCCGAGCCCAGTTCCCTCGGGTTTGCCGGTTACAAATGGGTCGAAGAGTGTATTCTGCAGAGCTTCGTCGATACCCGGGCCGTTGTCGGAAACGGCAACGCATACTGTCGTTTCATTCAACATGATTGACTCGATCATTATCCACGCATCCGGGCGTCCGGTAGCAGCTTCAATTGCGTTCTTAATCAGGTTGAAAAACACTTCACTCATGGCCACTTCCGTGGATCTTACCTCCACCTCCGGGCAATTCAGCTTTGGACGAACGTCGACATGCAACTGCCTTGCTAGAGGTGTTAAAAGAACGAGCAGTTTGCTAATAACCCCATCCGGAGCAACAGAGTCGTTGTTACCGTCTGCTGGCCTAGCAGACTCCAGTAGCCTGCTGGTTGTTTTAGAGAGTTTATCGATTTCCGCTACAATAATTTACAGATACTGTCAGATAGGAAGATCACAC
>JANLUJ010000943.1:0-14631 GCA_031363425.1 Pirellula sp. | reverse complement strand
CGTTGCTGGAGGTACAATGCGTTGTTCAGGGAGCAGGTCCTGAGCAACTCAAAATCATCGAGGATTCTAGCGCTAAGATGTCTAGTCAAGTCGCGGAATATGCTATGGAGATCGGGGCAGCGATTCAATCCGATGCAATGGCCAGAGAGTCACTCAGTAAACTGCTGGATGACTGGACTATGGAACGCAATGGCCTTCAACAGCAGGTGCAAACAACATCGCGCCTGGCCATGGCCATGATGGATGGAACAAGTGAGGAGGAGCATTTACTTATTCGCGGTAGTTCATCCAATCCAGGAAGATTGGTCCCGCGTCGGTTTCTGTCTGCGGTGGATGGCCCAGAGTCCCTACCGATCCAAGTCGGCAGCGGACGTTTGCAATTGGCCGAACGGATCAACTCCCCAAACAATCCGTTAACCTCGCGGGTTATCGTAAATCGAATTTGGCATCACCTGATGGGTCGTGGGATCGTGCCCACCACGGACGACTTTGGGGTGCTAGGACAGCGACCAACCCACCCAGAACTTTTGGATCATCTTGCAAACCAATTCGTCATGGATGGTCGATCGATCAAGAAGATGATTCGAACCATTGTACTTTCAAAGACATACCAGATGGGAAGCCAAGCCAGCTCTGCTGCAATCGAGTTAGATCCCAAGAATCAATTTTGGCATCATCATCCCCAGAAGCGACTTGAGGGTGAGACGATCCGCGATACTTTGCTGAGCATCTCTGGCCGACTGGATCCAACGATGTACGGTCCATCGATCCCAGTCCACTTAACCAATTTTATGGACGGGCGCGGACGCCCTGCCAAAAGTGGCCCGCTCGACGGATCGAATCGAAGATCCATCTACCTCGAAGTTCGACGGAATTTTTTGTCGCCAATGTTTGTTGCCTTCGATACGCCGACACCATTCAGTTCGATGGGGCGCAGAAACGTTTCGAATGTCCCGGCCCAGGCGCTCATTCTAATGAACGATCCACTTGTAACGGAACTTGCCAAAGCCTGGGCTAAGCGAGCTTGCCAAGAAGTTCCTTTGGACGACCAACTGATTCCAAACGCTCGAGTAAACTGGATGATGCTCACAGCGTTCAATAGAGAAGCAAGTGATCTTGAACTTTCTTCTTCGCGAGTTTTCCTAGAAAAGCATGCGGCTCAAAATGGGCTGACCATTCGCGATGACGCGTTGTGGGAAGACTTTGCGCATGCGCTCGTCAACAAGAAAGAGTTTATCTTTCAAAGATAGTCCGATGAATCACTGCAACCGATTTCGACCAACGCCAGTTAACCGTCGCGAGCTTCTGCAACGACTTGGTAGCGGCTTTGGGCTGACAGCACTAGCCGCCTTGATGCATGATCCGGCTTATGGCAGCGAACCAGGACAAGCCTCCAAGGCCGATCCAAAAGCAGGTATGCCAAACCATGGACTTCACCATGTTGCAAAAGCCAAATCGGTGATATTTCTCTATATGGACGGCGGTCCTTCGCAAGTCGACACGTTTGATCCCAAGCCGATGCTCGACAAGTACCACGGCAAAGACCCTGGCGAGTTCTTCCGGGTGGAGGCAACTCAGTTTAACAACAATGGAAAAGTGCTTGCGAGCCCCTGGAAATTCCAACAGTACGGCCAATGCGGTTTGCCGGTAAGCCAACTTTTTCCGAACGTTGCGACCTGTGCCGACGATCTTTGCGTAGTGCGTTCGATGGTATCGGAGTTTCCAGAGCACACGTTCGCCAATTACTTTTTGCATACTGGCAGCGGGCTTCAGGGACGCCCTTCCATGGGAGCCTGGATCACCTACGGATTAGGGAGCGAGAACCAAAATCTTCCAGGCTTTGTTGTAGTCAATGGCGGGTTGATACCACCCGGCGGCCTCGATTGTTTTGGAAGTGGGTTTTTGCCGGCCAGTTATCAGGGCTCCGTGTTTAAACCAAGTGGCACCGCGGTTGCCAATGTTAAGCCACTCGAGAATTCTGCTAATCGCCAGCGTAGCAAACTTGCTTTTGCAAATGAGCTTGATCGGTTGGCAAGTGATCAGTTTGGAACCAACGATGGGATCGAGTCGGCGATTCGCAATTATGAATTGGCTTCTCAAATGCAGACGGCCATCCCAGAACTAATGGCGATAAGCGGCGAAACACAAGCAACTCAAAAAATGTATGGAATGGATGCCGCATACGAACAGACTCGCATCTTCGCGACAGAGTGCCTAATGGCCCGCCGGCTTGTTGAAAGAGGTGTTCGATTCATCGAACTTACCTGCCCAAGTGTCAGCGGGGATCGGTGGGATCAACATGCAAACTTAAAAGAGGGGCATGAAAACAATGCGAGGGCGGTCGATCAGCCTATTGCTGCTTTGCTAAAGGACCTCAAACAACGAGGGCTTCTCGATCAAACCTTGGTGGTGTGGGCGGGCGAGTTTGGGCGAACTCCGTTTGCTCAAGGTGCCAATGGTCGCGACCACAATCCGTTCGGATTTACCATTTGGCTTGCGGGAGGTGGAGTTAAAGCAGGGACGGTATACGGTCAGACGGATGAATGGGGATACAAGGCCATTGAGGATCGTACGGAAATGCATGATCTGCATGCGACGATGTTGCATTTGCTCGGCGTCGATCACACCCGTTCGACCTTCCGATTTGGAGGTCGTGACATGCGTCTTACGGACGTAAAGGGACATGTCGTCCACAAAATACTGGCATGAAAAAACGTTTAACCCCGAGCTGCACCCGGTTGCAAGTTAAACAGACCATGGGTTGACCATATCCGGCGAACACGATTTCGTGCACTACTTCGAAATGAGCATGACACACCCGAGCACTTCACAACCTCAATTTTTGATGAACACATCCGTCTCCGTGTCGTCTTGGAGGTCGCCGTCATAAAGAGTAGCTTCCGCGTCTAGCAAAATAGGGGTGCCCGACCATGCCACGGTGTTTGCGGTCAAGTGTAATTCAAGTGTTACATTAGCCGGAGCATCAACTATTCCTCCAACCATGGCTCCAACACCTCCACTTTTTATGGTAGAGAAAACGACGTAAGAGTGCCCCCTCCGCCCCTCCTGGTAACCTGAAAACCGATTCAAAAGCGCAATTGTTTCCTACATCGAAAAATCTTGTAGCAACCCCGTTGACGGTTGGAATTTCATCTAAAATCACCGCTCGATGGCCATGCGCCTCGAAATTCAAACAGTTAAGAAACAAAAAAATGCTGAAAATTTTAAGAACCTTCATTACTTTCTCCTGGTAAAAATTCTACAGTATCAAACAAACCAACGATCAAACAGTTTATTCACGAAACGAAAAAGGCTTGCCAATTAGCCTGGAAGCTTTTGCTCTTTGGTGGGAAGTCAACTCTGCCATAAACCGGTCACTTGCCGCATTTTCGAGCTGAACATTTCCTTCCTCCGCTTTTGTGTCAATTTTACTGAGCTTTAATTGCAACACGGCTCTCTCCGACTCCCTTACGCCAATTGCGTTTCCTAGGTAGCCCCTTCCTATTGCGGAACCCAATCCAATCTTCGCTACCTCCCATTGATATCCTACTTGCTTTAGCCTTGTAATTTGATCCTGCGAAATAATCGCCTTGATAGCCATCTGAAATGCCGTTTCATCACGCTGTGATTTTATACTTTCTTTTCTGAGTTGACGAATTTGCTTGATCTGAAGTTCGGACACATTCAACTCTTCAGCAACAGAACTTATTTCAAGAAAAAGACATACTTCGAAAAGAGATTCAGGATTAGGTAGTTTCCTAGCCACGTCTCTTTTTTCATTGTGCTTTCGCATGGTCCTTTCTTCTGATGTCTCTTGGAGATGTACTTGCTGGCCAATGGAATTGCGGTACATCAACACCTGTTCTCCAGTCAATTCGTCTAGGATTTCTTGCTCAATGGACCGAAATAACTTGTTTTTTGCATTGGTAACCTCAATACGTAGAGCATCAAAAATGATTTTCAGCCCGGGCTTTTCGTAATCCTCAATACCAGCGTCTCGGCCAAGATGTCCCTCGATTAAGGCGTTTCCAAGCCCAGCTCTTGAGATTTCAATTTGGTAAACAACCTGCTTAAGCCTCTCTCGTTGAATTGGGTCGAGAATTTCATTGACTCTATTTTCGCGTTCTTGCAGGATGTCCTTTTGTAGCGATTGTCTCATTTCCAAAGCAGGTGGATATGGGTTTTTAAAAAACACAATACTTGGTAGCCCGCTGGTCTCGTTCAGCAGAGCATTTATTTCTCGCCTCTGTGTCTCTTCCAAGCCAACTTCTTTCGCTACGGACGCTTCACTCAAAAAAGCAATATTTGAGAGTACCACATCTGGGTCCGTAATCGTTTTTCCATCAGCAACGGCGTATATTGCGACTTGACCAAAACAAGCGCCGCAGGTCGCAAAAAAAAGAATTAAAAATCCAAAGATTCCAAGTTGCGATATCAAAGACTTGTGCCCTTGATTTGGAATTTTGCAGTAAAGCAACGCATGCTTGCTGGGTGCTCCCCTTTTGCCTAAACCCACATTTGTTTTACCTCGATAGGTCCACCAGCTGGCGTCGGTCGAGCCTTCATCCACGAAGTCAATCTGAGAATGCCGAAGAGCTGAGCAAACCTGGGTCATTAACTCGACGAGCGTGTACTGTTCGTTATAACAAGGAACGTCGATTGATCGCCGAGCGATCAAATCACCTTGACGATTCAGGTAGTTCGATCCATTCTGCGCCGAATAAAAATTTTCCTGAAGAGACAGGGCTATCGTCGAATCACCGAAATGCCTCATTGGCTTGCATTGGCTTGCATTGGCTTGCATTGGCTTGCATTGGCTTGGCCCTCGGTTTCGGAAATGTCCCCTGACGTGAATCATTAAATGGGAGCATCAACAACATGTCAATCGCTATAGTCAAGATTTAACAAATAAACATCGGCTTAAGTTAAAGTA
This sequence comes from Pirellula sp., assembly GCA_031363425.1. Lineage (GTDB taxonomy): Bacteria > Planctomycetota > Planctomycetia > Pirellulales > Pirellulaceae > JBKCUI01. The sequence continues at coordinate 9,698 of JANLUJ010000943.1, read as the reverse complement.
GGTTTTTTGTCGCATAAAGGGCAAAACATTGTAGAACAGTCGCAGCTCAACTGCTCCCGCGAACGCCAAATTGCACATCGCTTGTATGCGCGCTTTCAATGGCAAAGAGGCACGTAATTCTCTTCTCAAATCTCCGTCAACTCACCGTGCTCCTGTTCCATGTCCTTCAACTCGTCGCACCCGGCAGGTGCGACCTACTTGCGGACTGCGGCTGGTCCCGACTTGGCGGCCGAATGGATTGGAATACTCGGGCTCTTTGCGCCCTGGATTTCTTTGGTTCTGGCTTCATATAGAGCGATCGCTCGAGTGGCGTGTCCTCGAGGTCCGATCGGCCACTTCTCGTTGCGTCGGTCATAGATCTTGGAAAGCAAAAAATCGATCGCCTTGCCTACTCGCGGATTCTTGATTTCTTCGTCGGGCAGCGTGTACATCAGCCACTCCAACATGTGGCCAGACGTCTGGACTTTTCGTTCGTCCTTTGGTTCGTTAGCACGACCTTCATACCAGCTGGTACTAAAACTACCGTCCGGATTCTGAAGCTGCCAAGTGTATTCGATGTATTCTTGCACAAACTTAGATGCTCTCGCATACTGCCCATTGATAGGTTGGCCTTGCATTTGGCGTTGCCGGACCGAGAAGGAAAACCCCATGAGGCGATGTACGCCCCCGCACGCAGCACCGACAATGGGTTGAGCTAATTCCTCTTGGATCAATTTGGGAATTGTCCATACCTTTCCGTCGTTGGCTCTCCATTGTTTATTCGAGTCCAAGTAATACGATAAACCGATCAGCTTAAAGGTTAGTTCCGATTTTTCTTTGCAATTTGCCATCTCATAGCGAACCAAATCTTCGACCGTATATTTCGACGATCCGATTTGAATAGGGTAGTTTAGCGGTACGTTGGATTGTGCAAGAATGGCCAAGAATTGACCTTCGTGCCCTTGTACCCCGCCGCCGACATTGGGCGTAAATCCCTTGCCAGCGGGTGTAAACATCCGCTGAGTTCGGCACGTCCCGTTATGACACATCCAGCCAATCGCATTGACTCGACCTTGACCGTGTACTAGTTCGTATTCACCACCGTAGGCCAATACAGCGTGCATCACCGCCCATGGGGAACGCGCGGACGTGGACTCCGGATTGTCGAGGTAGTAGGCTAGGCATGCTTCAGTGCGTTGAAGTCGCTTGGCAAGTACCGGGTCTGTGGGTTTGCTCTGGACGATCGGCGCCACTTTTACACCTTCGTTCGACGGGTCATCAATGCGGACTTCGCGTCGCCGTGTTCCAGGTTTTGAGGCGAGCAATGCATCCACTCCCTGATGATCGCGTTCGCTTCCGATTTTGCCAGGGTCTAGTCGCGGTTCTTCCTGGTCTCGCTGTGAGTCCGTTTCGCGAGTCACTGACCTTCTAGGGGTGGCTCGTTTGATATCTTCCCGCTCCACATCCTCCATTTCTTGATCGAATGGGATACGGACGTTGCGCGGCGTTGGCTTTCGCGGCAATGCCTCCGCAATTTCTTTCTCTCTTGCGACAGGCTCCTCACGTACTTCTTCCTCTTCCAACCGATTCATTTTCGGAGGTTCGGCTATCCCGATTTCCACTTGGTCCTCGACCACGTCCAGGTTCTCAACCGGCTCTTCATTCATCTCCACCAATTCCGGTTCGACAGCTTCTTCAAAGACCAAATGATTCGTTGGCCCCGCCATCCACCAAGAAAAAGGGGTCACGTGTGACATACTGGCGGCTGCAATTTTCATCGCCAATGCAGAGGCACGAGCTATTATCTCGTCTTCGCTTTCTGTTGCCATAATCTTGCTGGCACTCGATTGAAGCGCACTCGCGGACCCAATGATTAGCATGCTTTCCGGTTTGGATAACGCAGTCGACTGCCCAACTTCGATCGGTGGCCGTGTTGGCGTGACTTGTTCTCGAGCATTGCCTATTCGCAAGCCATTGGGCTTGGCAACTGGAACAGCGTCTTGCAAAGCGAAAACGAACTTGCCGTCGCAAGCGAGCAAGCTGAATGCAAGCAAAATGAAACGGGCAAAACAATGTCGACGAAACCGCAGCAGCATAGTTCCTTGGCACCAATCGTACGCGAATCATTTCAAACTACCTAGCACCCAAGATTGCTATCGGCGTTGCCGCTAGGTCCGATACAGTCATAAAAATCGGAAATCTTTAGCTAGTGTCTGTCCGTACAGACAGACACTAGTGCCACTGATTGGAATTAGCGTTGCACAGTGCAACAAAACTTGTAATCCGTGGCACTAGCTACTACTGCTTTGTCCAGATTAGGAATAGAACTTGGCAAAAAGAGTGGCACGACGGTCTCCCCCGTGATTTCTCGGTCGGGACTACCGAGCTTCTTTCGAGGGCGACGAGCCTTACCTCGAGAAGGGGATATAGGACTTTACCGCTTCATACATGGTCGGCTGTGCAGGCTCGACATTTTCGCCATTGAGGTATCGTTTCCACAATGCCACGTCTCCTTTAAAATCCTTTCCAGTGAAGTCACGGAGCGCCAGCACCGCCGACTCCTGAGAGGCAGGATTGCTCTTGCTGAGCTGTTTTGTCAAAAACTGTTTGACTTCATCCGTTTTATGCTGACCAAGGGATTGGACGGCGGACAAACGTACCATTTCGCTTGCGTCCGAATTGGCCATTGCCAAGAGTGTCTGCGTTGTTTCGGGGGTCACTTGGTTTCTCAGTGACTTGGCGACTTCTAGTCGCACCTTATCATTTTTATCACTCGATAGTTTCATGATCGCGTCCGTTGCGCCAGGCTGTTGCATCACCTTGTTCAATGCAAGCACGGCTTCACGGCGAATTTCAGGACTTGTTTCGGTTTGAACAACCGAACTTATGACACTTACCCATTTTGCCTGTTCGTCCGGAGGCATTGTTGGGAATTGACGGGCGACTAGTCGCATCTCATCGACCCGCTGTGAGTATACCGGGCCGCGTTCGCGGTCCTTCTTCCACTGGCTCTGAATGACAGGGTTCCATTTTTTGAGCTCAAACAAGGGGCCATCAACACAGCCAACAAAAGCTGAAAGTGAAATAGGAATCAGGAAATACAGAGCTCGATTTGATTTGGTGAGCGTTTTTTTGTCGTCCACGGAATCCATCCCTGGGCCATTGAATGCGTCTATACACGCGGCGGACGATACCAAACTGGACTGATGGGTATCCAGATCAATATTCGCATGAAATATGGCACGCGATTGATCCAATGTTCGGTTTGTAGCTAGAATTAGTATTCCTCTTGCTGTCAAAATCAACATCAACTTCGCGACCAGAGTGATCGGTTCCTTTTAAGTCATTGGCTTGAGCCGCGGGCGCTTTCCGCGCATTGGCTCGCAATTCCCTGTTTTTAGTCTGGAAGAAGAACTAGTCTATGATCGATTCAAAGATATTTTTACCCAATGGGTGTCGTTTGTTTCTTTCCCTTAGTGCATTGGTCGTATCCACTTGTTGCATCCCGTTTGCCCAGTGCGACGATTGGCCGGTAAGTAGAGGGAATGCGTCGTCGACTGCGACGTCCGATAGCAAACTACCAGCCAAACCCGTAGTACTCTGGGAATACAAAACAGACTCGGAGAAATCAGGTTTTGAAGGTACGCCGATTATCTATGACGGTAAAGTCTTCGTCGGTGACTTTGAGGGAACCGTTCATGCCATCGACCTAACCACCGGAAATAAGGTTTGGGCCGTTAAGAAAAAAGACGGATTCGTGACGGCTGCTGCGGCGAATCAAGACTGCGTAATTATCGGTGATTTTAGTGGGATGGTCTACTGCCTGGATGCAAACACGGGCGATCAATTGTGGGCTCGCGATATCGACCAGCAAGTCGCTTCTGGCGGTAACTTCTTTGGTAACCATGTGTTATTGACAAGTGAAGGGGGCACCATGTTCGCACTGGATCTGAAGACGGGCGAGCCCCAATGGAATTATGCGACTGGCGATCAATTGCGATCATCACCGACGATATGGAAGTCCTTTTCCTTGCTGGGTGGATGTGATGGACAACTGCATAAAATCGACTTGCTCAAAGGTGAAAAAGTTGGCGAAGGAGTGCCGCTCCAAGCGCCAACACTGAGTACTCCAAGCATCGTTGGCAAGATAGCCATTGTTCCGACGCAGCCTGGAGTAGTGCTGGCTATCAATGTAGAAACGCAAAAGATACTTTGGACCTTTGCAGATGCCTCTCAAGCCAACGACATTCGCTCTTCACCTGCGACGTTGGGCAAATTTGAGAACGACCAGATTAGTGGCGTAACGGTCGTCACCACCAGGAATCGTCGCGTCCTTGGCCTTGACTTGAAAAATGGAACCGTCATTTGGGAGGCAGTCCTCAAAAAACGAACCGACAGTTCACCAGTCATCTGTGGCGATCGGGCTTGGGTTGGTTCCTTGGATGGGATGATTTATGCGATCGATTTGAACGATGGAATGGAAACTTGGTCCTATCAATTATCAGGCCAAATCCTAGCTTCGCCAGCCATTGCGAACAATCGGCTGATCATTGCAACCGAAAAGGGGAGCGTAGTTTGCTTCGGCCAAAAGTAGATGCCATTCAAGCGTTTCTTGGCGGTTTGGGCTTTCGTTCCACTTCGCGAATTTGCTATGCAGTACAGTCGCATGGGAACAAGATGAGTCCTATGATTTCCAAAGGCTTGGATTGCATCTATTCAAACACATGGCTAGCCGAAAATCGATAGACGACACGATACGACGCAAGCCAATTGGCCAAAGACGATGTCTTACGAAATTGCTTTGGCTGACTTCTTTAGTTAGTTGTTTTGTATTTACAGGCTGCCAACGCTTTCCAGGCGGTCAAGCCATGCGTCAGTATCAACTCGAAAGCGATCGGCTACTTGCTGAGTTCCGAGCACAAAAAAAGCGGGCAGAGGCCCTTGAGGTGCGCAACGGTCAATTAGAGCAAAGGCTAGCCGAAAGTGAAAAACTGCTTGCACGCAGTTTAGGAGGTTCGGCCGGCCGAAGCACAGCCAACAACTTGAACCGCGGCCGCAATGAATCGGAATTGTTGATTGGGGATGCGCGGGGTGACAGAGGGTCCATCAGCAGTTTATCCGACGCAAACTCCTCCCGATCAACTGGACGTGGCCCGACCAAAATTCAAAGAGGCGGTCTGCCTGACGCGCTACCATCCACCTCGGGTCAGCTAACATCTGGGACTCGCAACGATCCTCTTTCTCTAGGAAATGGTCCAAAAGATCTGCGAGGCGATCCGAAAGGCGAAGCGCAATGGCACCCTGTCAATCGCGGGCCAAAGTAAATCACCCTGCGAAGCGAACAGTTAGCCAGCTCCGGACAAGACCGCGACATTGCTTCGCAAAACAAAACATCGCCAATCCAATTGAGGCAAAAAGCGGTACCGAATACCATAGGCTTGCCCTGTGGATCGTTCTGTTTTCAGGCTAAATGCTGGGCCACATGACGACGGGCTCTTTCTGCACTCTGTTGCTCGCTGCGCAAGGTGGCTATGTTGCAATCGAAACGCCCGACGAGTCTGTCATAAACACAAAATAAATGACTTCACATCCGTACTCTGTCAAACGCGATGCCGCTCGTTCATCAAAAGCATCGAGGCGGATTTCCAAACACTTCTACTTGTCTCCAAGCTCCCATTCTGTGACGGTTGGTAAAGTCGAACGCGATCAGCTGGCCGGAATCAAAACACCTTAATCTTGGTGCATTTTTTACCTACCATTTTTCTGCCTAACGCTTTGGCGAGCTATCTGTGGTTTGTTCATAACCTGATCCAATCACGGACAACGCTGATATCACGAATAGATCGGCATACTCTTGAGTCTTCCCGTTTGCAATGTCATCTTGCCGAGAGTGGCTTTGCTGCCAGTGCTACATGAAAATACTTCACAGCGTTGACCTCGGCTGTGTAACCACTTGAAGGTTAGATGATCCTATTGCTTGTCCGACGTTGCGGCGGCTGCAGCTTGCATCTTTCGAATTCGAATCCGATTCCCAGCAGCTTGAGGTGATTCCTCGTATTCATACTCCTTCGCGGCAGCCGCTAAATTACCCTGCTGCTCGTAATTCCTGCCCATCAAAAAGTGGGCGTGCGCGTGCCAGTGCTCCGTTCCAGGAATCTTCAACAATCGATTTTGTAGCCAGTCATTGGAGGTATCAAGTTTACCCAAGTCTGCGTTCAACATCGCCAAGAATACCGCCACATCGAATTTAGAGCGACGATAAAATCGCTGCGCTTGGGCTATTCGAAATTGAAAATTTTCAGTCATTTCGTTGGGGCCTTTGACGATCCCTAAGCTTGTTTGGATTCCGCGATCGTAGACAAGGTCCTTCAGCGTCTGCTCATCCACTCTAACATCCATATACGCTGGAAGTGCACCCGGCGCATCGACGGTTTTTTCGAACTGGCCCTTGAAGTGCAAGTTCCTCGCCCGGCTAATTGGCGTGTCCATAATAAAACTCCCAAACGCTTCAATGTATCCAAGCGAGAATGGAGACTTATCATTGATCCGTTCTCGCATCGATTGGTTGTAGGCGTGAGCAAGCCAAGGAACATTCCACAATCGGAGTGAAAGGGCTGGGTCGATCTTGGTAATCCTTTCCTCGAGCAAGTCCGCTTCTAGGCTAAGCCGAATGCGATTGTCACCCGTTATGGATCTCTCTAGTGTGTGCATCGTCCGACCTAGAGCAAAGGGCTCCGCATCGATCAGTGCAACAAGACCTTTCAAGTCGGCTTGAACGACGGGGTATTCATCAAAACGACCAGGCAATCTAGCTCTACGCAATACGGCGGGGTTCTCTTTTGCCTCGCGCAACGTTGCAACGCCGTCACTCGATTGGCTTGGTATTGGCAATCCCCACTGTGGCTCGAAGAGATACAACTCGCTACCAATTGGAACAGCGACGCACCACAATCGTAATGATGCATTCTCCGTCGCGCCTGATAGGCTTGGTAGAGCCAACACCATGCAGTCGATTCCTTGAATGAAGGCCAGCTGCGTGAACACCCTCGCTCGCTCCCAAGTGTCTCCTCGAGCAAACATCATCGTTTGCCATGGCAACTGCCTGTAGATGGGCGCATTGTCGTTGATCGGCAACTCCGCGTTCGCCACCAAACGCAACGCATCCTTGGCTTGTCCATCGATGCCGACATTGCAAATAGTCCAATCAAAAAGCTTCAGCGCCGACTCTAACTGATTCCAATCGGCAGCAGGCATCACGCTTTTTTGTTTTTCCAACCACGGGTTAAAAAGCGGGTCACGATACGGTCGCTCGACCACCCATTTGCCAACATCCTTCATCATCTGGCACTGCAGCAAGAATTCGCATTCCGGTTCCCCGAACTCCAATTTGTTCATCCGCTTCGAAAAATCGATTGTCCTAAGTTGCCCCGACACCGATTCGAGAAGACCTGCAGATCTCCATTTTTCAGGTTCAACGACGCTCTTCGACCAGGTGTTGAGTTGGACTCGAATCTCACGCAACGCAGCAGTTCGATTCATTCGAATCAATTGCGGCAAATCGCGGAACGCCTCCCGAATCGAATCGCCAAGTTCTTTGCCCTGCACCTGCTTGGCTTGGATCCTTTGCATTCGCTGATTGTTAGCATCGTCGCATCCTAACAAGCCAATGAGCAAGCCAAACGCAGCAAAGCCCATCAAGGGTGTTTTGCATTCGCGGGCATACAGATTTGGGCAAGAGTGTGTTCGGTTCATAAATCGATTTTACCAATAGTAGAACAATTGTCTCAATTGCTCCCGCCCGGCGTCTGCATTGAAGTCTAGTACGGTCTTTGATTCTATGGATTTTCTATGCGTTTACGTAGTCCAAGTGGCTACGGTTCGCCAAATCGTTAGCACTCGTCCCAAAACTTTTTCGAATTGATCTAAAGGCACCATGTTCGGTCCGTCGCTTGGACTTTCCTCCGGCCGCGGATGCGTCTCAAAGAAAACACCATCGATTCCAACCGCCGCGGCGGCCCTTGCAAGTGGCTCCACCATGGCTCGATTGCCGCCCGTGGTACCACCTAAGCCACCAGGCTGCTGTACCGAATGCGTTGCATCAAAAACCACCGGTACACCAAGCGAACGCATGATTGGTAGTCCACTCATGTCATTGACAAGTCGTCCATATCCAAAAAAAGTTCCGCGCTCGCACAACATCACGCCACCACTACCACTCGTGCTCACCTTTTCCACTACATACTTCATATCCGCAGGAGCCATAAACTGCCCCTTCTTTACATTCAATGGCTTTCCCGTCGCGGCACATGCAACCAGCAAGTCGGTTTGACGCGCCAAAAACGCAGGGATCTGCAGTAAATCGCAAACCTCACCGACCGAACTCGCCTGCTCGGGTAAATGCACATCGGTCGTGACCGGGCAACCTATCTTCTGCTTGACTTGCCCCAACACATTCAAGCCATGATCGAGTCCGATCCCGCGAAAACTATCCGCACTCGTCCGGTTGGCTTTATCAAAGGACGCTTTAAACACGTAGTTTACGCCGAGTCGATCACAAATTGCGGATACGCTCTCCGCTATCTCAAGACAAAGGTCCAACGATTCAATAACACATGGACCTGCAATCAAGAGCAAACTCTGCAGGTCGCCACACAAGTATGGCCCGATGCGAACTGGAGTCACAACGCTTTTTGTCTGGGACTCGATCTTCATTCCAATGGGCCCTTATGTAGGTCCCGCCAGCCGGCCGGGACTTCACCATTCTCAAGTCTCGCCTCGCAGGCGGGACCTACTCATCCTGTCATGCCGCCATCAACTGTTAGTACCTGACCGGTCACGTAGCTAGCGGCCTTGCTGGCCAAAAACAATACACATGCCGCTACATCATCGGCTGTTCCAAGCCTGTTGGCGGGGACTCGCTTCTTGACCTCATCGGTCACGGCTGGCCCCAACGCCCGCGTCATATCGCTTTCGATAAATCCTGGCGCCACCGCGTTGACCGTTATTTTTCGCTTTGCCATTTCACGTGACAGCGACCTAGTGAAACCGATCATGCCCGCCTTGGTCGCAGAATAATTCGTTTGACCAGGGTTGCCGATCAAACCCGAAACGCTCGACATGTTGATGATTCGACCGTATCGTTGACCCATCATGATTCGCGTGGCTCCTCGACAGAATAGAAAACAACTGGTCAAGTTGGCTGCAATGATTTCGTCCCAATGTTCATCCGTCATTCTCGGCAACAGGGTATCGCGAGTGATGCCTGCATTGTTAACGACGATATCCAACCGTTTGTATTCCAATTCGATATGTTCAAATAGTTTTTCAATCGCTGCTCTATCCGTCACGTCGCACGCGATGGCAACGGCTTGGCCGCCTGCAGCTTGAATCTGTGCCACGGTTTCAGCTAATTTATCTGCGTTGCGTGCAATACAAAGTACCTTTGCGCCATTTTCGCCCAATCGTACGGCAACGGTCTGACCTAGCCCCTGCGATGCGCCCGTCACCAATGCAATTTGGCCTGAAAGGTCTGCTGACAATCCCAATGAATTCGAGGACATAGTTTACTTTCGTTTCAAGAAGGCTAATCGCCAAAACATTCACAAGCTGCCTTGCGATCAACTCGCTTAAGCGTTCCGGCTAGCACGCGGCCAGCTCCAATTTCATAAAACTGATCCACCCCAGCTGCAATCATGTTGCGAAGCGTTTGCTCCCACACC
>JANLUJ010000899.1:0-3015 GCA_031363425.1 Pirellula sp. | reverse complement strand
GATCGATTGCGACGTTGCACTCGATCACGTCAATGCAGTCTTTCGACAAGCAGCCATTGAGGACGAGTTCGATTCTGTTGCAAGCAGCCGAGTTGCAATGAAAACCATTTGCGAAACCGATTCGGTGACAATCTCAGCGAAAGCCGAACCGCAGGAGACCGAGCCAATGGCTTCGTCAAATACTAAGGATACGCAAGAAGGCTTTTATCGCTGGGACAGTTCTCCGTGGACTGTTTCTCCGTTCCTTTCCGATTCGACCTCGTCCATTCCAGCAGAGAACACCGATCGAGAATACCCTTTGTCACGGGAATGGGATTCCGAATAGTGTCCTATGCTTTGGCCGTAATTGGCTATAATGAGTTTGGTCGATCTCGTCTCGTCTTGCTGCGACCAACCAACATGCGGCAAAATACCGATTGCAATTTAGGGTTTCTCTCATGCCATCGCTCCATTGGAATTGCACCGCGGCTATTCTCTCTGCTTTGTCGTTTTTCGCAGTATTTTCCAATGCTCAAGCAGACGAACCTGCCAAGCGGTTTCTCAATCGCTTGCGCGAGGAAGGATACTACGAACAAGGTCTCAAGTACTTAGAAATTTGTGCAGCCAAGAACCGCGTGCCGGCCAATATGCTGGCGGACCTCCCGCTCGAAAAAGTCATTTTGATGCAGGAGTCACTTCAAAGCGTCAAAACTCCGCAACAACGCGATGAGCGAATCGCAGCAATTGAAAAGGGTTACAAAGAATTTCTTACTTCAGCTCCGTCGCATCCCAGACGAAGCGAAACTCAAACCAAACTGGGAGATCTGTTCTTGGCCCGAGCTCAATCAGCTCTGGACGAGAGCAAAAAACCAGAAAACGTGGTTTCATCCGAGAGCTGGCGTTCGAAAGCTCGTCAAGCATACACCGAAGCACTCGAGCTCTACAACCAAGTCACGGAAGAACTTAAACCCATCATCGTTTCGATGGAAGGAGACAAGATAAAGACCATCAAGGTCGAAGGAAAGGATTTGAATGAACTAAAAACCTTGAGGGAGCAATACCACCAGGATTATCGTCAATCGCAAATCCTTCAAGCGAAAACGATGGAGTTTATTGCACTGACTTACGAATCGCGAGCGCCCGAATGGCGCACCTGGCTCGAAAAGTCTGAAGCGAGCTTCAACGGGGTTGTCGATAAATCGATCGGGCAACCAGGTCCTAGAATGCTAAGCCTAACGTACGTTGCCAAAGTCCAGTTGCAGCTTGGCAAGATTGACGAAGCCCGCAATAGCTACATTCGAGTTGCGGAAAATGAAGGCGAAGGGATTTTTCGTACATGGCGAGTCCAAGCTGTTGCGGGGATTGTGAGATTGGATTCGTCAGAAAAAGTGGCAAAATACGAAGCCGCAATTCAGAGAGGCGACGACGCTCTTAAAGCTTCAACGCCAAAAGATCGCGATGAACCAGAATGGATTGATCTGCAATTGGCAGTCGCGGAAGCTCGATTGGCTTGGGGTAAGACTCAGGATGAAAAAAAAGATGACAACAAATTCCGAAACAATCGAAAGGCCGCTCGTGAATTGCTTCAAGCAATCCTAAAGAAGAAAGGCGCACACCAAGCTAGGGCCAAAAAGTGCTTGAGCGAATTGGGGATTGAAACTGCCGAGAAGGTAGATGAAAAATTGCCGATAACCAAGGCTTGGGCCGACACAATCAAAGTGGCCCGAGAAAGATTGGATCGAGCGGAATCGTCCGAATCGACACTCTCTGTTTTGCAACAGCAACTCGCTGAGAATGGTAGCAACGCTGCAACCATTCAAGCTCAAATCCAAACTATCCAAGATTCAGCGTCGCGAGACCGTAAGCAATCTATCGAACTCTATCAGCGCGCACTAAGGATGTTTCGCGACTCGGATTCGCGAGAAGAACTTCTTGACGTGAAATTCCTGTTAGCCTATTTGCATCTAAAATCAGAACAGTATTGGGAAGCCATCGCCTTGTCCCAAGAATTGATGGTTTCGGGCAAAGGGACAGACAAGGCACTCAAATGCGGCGGATTTGCATTGACGGGGTTCGGGAAGATTATTTCTGAGTTGCCTCCACAACGGCAACTCGCATTCGTGTCGCCGCTGGTCCGTCTCGTAACACAGCTTAACCTAGTCGATCCGAGCTCGAAAGAAGCACAAAGCGCAGTAGATTATCTTGTCAAATTGGATTTGATCCATAAACGCTACGATGACGCCACAATGCACATCGCGCTTGGTAAAGGCAACTCTAGCGGCGGCGGCGCTAGTTTGCTTGGTCAGATTCTGTGGGGCGAATACCAACAGGCATCAATGGATCACCGAAAGAACAAGACCGATGAAACGCCAGAGGAACAGGGCCTAAAAGAACGGGCGGAAAAGTTCTTGAGGTCCACGTGGGATGCGATGGGTGTCGACAAAACCGATAAGTACATGGTGACAGGTGTCAATGCCTTGGCCGGCATTTACTTGCTTTCGGATCGGGTCGATGAAGCCCTAAAGATTATCGAAGCACCGTCCAAGGGTGCGATCGCCTTGACCAATTCCGTCCAGGATTTGGAGCCTAGCATTAAACTCGAAGCTTATCGGCTTAAGCTGCAGGCCATGGTCCAAGCTGCAGGTAGCGGAAAGCTTTCCCTTTCGACCGAAAACGTTTCGCCTGTAGTGCAGAAAATGAAGGAGCTGTCAGGTGCTGATGACCATCTTCTTACCAACGCACTTAACAATCTGGCCGTGAAACTCCAATCGAAACTCGAGTCGAGCAAGAACATGGAGGAACAGTCCAAGTTGGGGGCTGCATTTGGCGTTTTGATTCAGCAGTTGATCGCGGTCAGCTCCGATGTTTCGACCCTTGATTCGGTGGGCAGTTCCATTTTGTCGCTTGCCATCAAGATGCAAAAGGATCCTGGTTTAGCGACCAATGTTAAGCCACTGATGGCGATCGCTGAAGCGGCCTTTAGCAAGATTACGACCAAACCAGACGCCGAACTAATAGACGCCAAACGTAAACCCG
>JANLUJ010000864.1:0-7622 GCA_031363425.1 Pirellula sp. | reverse complement strand
CGACACCATGAATCGAATCATGCTCAGCACTGAAAAGATGCTGAAAACCCAACCACAAGACTCCAAGACCCGTTTTTTTTCGCGCGTACACCCTGTTACCGCAGCTGTCACTCACAACGCCGCGAATATCGCAGAAGCCATCAATGCCAGGCTCGTCGTTGTGGCAAGCCGAACTGGTGGGACTGCATGGGTCAAATCCAAACAAAGAAACTACATTCCGACTCTCGGCGTCAGCGATTCTGACCATACGCTTCGTCGTATGTGCTTGTTTTGGGGCATCATGCCGCACAAAGTTATGAATCTCGACAATCCCGAGGCACTGTTCGACGAAGTGACGAAGTGGGCGGTCGGAAGCGGAATGCTCGAAGCGGGAGACCGGGTCGTATACGTAACCGGAACGGGGCTGATCAACAACACGCACAATTTGCTCGTTGTGCATGAAGTTCCGAAAACGGTTTGATTGGAGGTCCGCCCGCCGCTGTCGCGGGTTAAACAAGTCGCAAGTGTCGCCAACCATTGTGTAACCGTTCGTGGCCTTAAAGCATCGATCGCGGGCGGCAGGGAATTGGCATCCAGTTCCGCATACCTTGGCCAGCTAGCAAAGATTCGAAGCCGGCCCGCCGCTCTCGCGGGTTAAATAAGTCGCAAGTGTCGCCCAAGGATGCCGCGCTATGCAAAACGCACAGATACTGCCTTATCGTCAGGTTTCACCTATTCGCCACAACCGGACCGGTCCAAGAAAGGATTTGGCATTCTCGCCGATTGGATCTTTTGCAACTGCCCTCGAACTCATATCCTTGAAAGTTCGTAAGCTTATTTGCAAAAATCAAGTAATGGAATGCAAGCAAACTTTCGATTGTTGGATGGCAGTGCGCCATTCTAGTCATTTTGTTCCTCGTTTCGCATTGATCACCAGCTATGGCTTCCGGACCATCGGATGAGAATGTAGAGAATACCAAACGTCATATCCGGACTTTGGTCAATGAGATCACGGAACTTTCGAAGTCAGATGCGAAGGCTGCTGAATACTATCCGGCAGTGCTGCAGCGGATTATTTCTGCGCTGGCAGCGTCGGGTGGCGCGGTTTGGCTTGTAGACACCGATGGCGGCATGCGATTGGCCCATCAGGTCCAGATGGATCCTAGCTTGATGCAGGCTAATAACCCAGAAGCCATGTTGCATGGTCGGCTGTTGACTCGCCTGTTTTCTCAAGGAAGAGCCGAGTTGATTCCGCCCATGTCTGGTTCAGGCGAAGAATCAGGCGAAGGCAATCCGACTCGCTATCTCCTCGTTACGGCCCCCCTCGTTTCCAATAAGCAGCCCGTCGGTTTGTTGGAGGTCATGCAACGTCCAGACTCGCCGGCTGAAGCTCAACGCGGTTATCTTAGATTTCTTGAGCACATGACAAAGCTCATGGGCGAGTGGATTCAAGGCAACGCGCTCCAGCAAGTTTCCAATCGACAGGAAATGTGGCAGCAGTCGGATCAGTTTGCGAGACTCGTTCACGACAATTTGGATCTCAACGATACCGCTTATACGATTGCCAACGAGGGTCGACGCCTTATCGAATGCGACCGCGTGAGCGTGGCCATGCTCAAGGGTGGCAAATTGAAAGTGATTTCCATTTCTGGTCAGGACACGATCGAAAATCGTTCGAACATTGTGCAATCGTTGAATAATCTGGCCACCAGGGTCGTGCGAAGTGGCGAGCCGCTTTGGTACGACGGTTCGATGGAAGATCTGCCACCTCAAATCGAGGAAGCCGTCGAAGACTACGTCGACCTATCGCATGGACGAACGATAACTGTATTGCCGATCCGTCAGCCTGAACGCAAAATCGAAGGGGACGTCTTGGCCTCAAGAAGCGAGACCAACGAGACTCGCACGCGTCGAGAGGTCATCGGAGCCTTGATCGTCGAGCAAATCGAAACACAGATATCGAGGCAAGTTTTGGAGGGACGCGTTGACTTGGTGTACGAACACGCGTGTCGAGCTCTATCCAATTCGCTTTCGCATAGCCAAATCTTGTTCATGCCCGTTTGGCGGTTTCTCGATAAAATGACTTGGATGTTTCGCGGTTCGGCCTTGCCCAAAACGACTGCAATATTAAGCCTGATCGGTCTTGCTGTGATTGCGTTGTTCATTGTCCCCGTCGATTTTGATTTGGAAGGAAACGGCAAATTCAAGCCCAGCACTGAACGGCAAGTCTTTGCTCATGTGGACGGCGAGGTAGCCGGTGTTTTTGTAAAGCATGGTGATTACGTCAAAGAAAATGCGCCGCTGTTGCAGTTGAAAAATCCTGATTTGGAGCAACAGATTAGCAGCGTCTCGGGGGACCGGGCCACCGCTTTGGCACGAAGAATAAACGCGTTCGGTTCACAAAACAATCCTGGAATGAGCCCGCTGGAAAAGAGCAAAGTGCAACAAGAGATTGCGGAAAGCACAACGACGATTCAAGCCAAGGGCGAACAGCTCGCGCTGCTCGAAGAAAAACAAAAAAAACTGCTTCGGATTAGCCCAATTGCTGGGTTGGTTACCACGTGGGATGTGGAGAAAGTCCTCAACGCCAGACCGGTGGTTACAGGGCAGCTCTTGATGACGATTTCCGATCCCAACGGGGATTGGGAAATTGAAGTCATGATGCCAGAAAAACGCATGCGATTTCTTGACTTAGCCATGCAGGACGCAAAGGATAAAGGCTATTTGGACGTTGAGTTTATTCTCATGACGGATCCCAAAGTGACTCACAAAGGAAAATTGTTCGTCGACGGAGTCAGCCAGCGTGCCGAGTTGGATGCCGAAGATGGAGCGGTAGTCAAGCTGCGATGTATACCGGACGCTGAAGCCATGAAACAAATTAAGCGGTATCCAGGCGCACGCGTGATTGCAGACGTGAAGTGCGGAAAACGCAGTGCAGCTTTCGTGTGGTTTCACGAAGTGGTCGAATGGGTCCGAGCCAACGTTTGGTTCTAACGGAACCAACGCATTGATTCAAAAAAACATTTACTTGTAGCTAGGTGAAAACCACATGTCTCAAAAAAAACTGATAATTGGTTTGCCCGTGGCGTTGCTCCTGGGCGTTAGTGCGATCGCTATCGGGGTCGTTCCCGGAGTCCGCGATTGGATCGACAGCACCGTTCCATGGCTGGGAATCAACGGACCCAATTCCGCTGATTCGATCCCAAAGGACGTACTCCTAGCCTCCGAGAAAATTGCCGCAGAGAAGTTGACCGCCCAACAAATGGCCGTTGAGAATAAGTCTGTATCGTCAAAGCCTGTCGAGTCCCTCGAAATGGGAGTGCCAACATCAGAGGGAATGCGACCTCGGTACGATGTTCAGTTCGCGACAGCGACCGTTCCAGTACCTCAAAGCCCTTTAGGCCAAGGAAACGACTTGCCAATCAATGCGAGCAATAGGTTGGCGCAAGCACCGACGATAGGTGTTGTTCCACCCTCTGGCATCAACGTACCAAGCTCGGTAAACGGGAAATTGATTGTCGAAAATGCCCAAGTTTTCTTTTACGAGGAAAGCTTCCAGGCGGCCCAAGCAGAAGGCATCATCAAGCGTTTGCTTGTGGATGATGGGAGCATGATCAAGGCTGGCGAACTGATGATCGAGATCGATCAAAGGCTTGCCGAAAAAGAAGTTGCGGTGTCAGTTCAAGAGCTCGAGGCTGCAAAATTGAAAGCCAATGACGATAGCAACCTCCAGTTCTCCAAGTCCGCGCTGGAGGTCGCTGCCATGGAAGTTAAGATATCCAAAGAAATGCAGGAAAAGGGTGCAGAAGGATATATGGAGGGGGAAAAGAAAAGGCTCGAATTCAAGAAAGCGGGATATCAAGTCGACGTTTCCACAATTGAGAAGAAACGAGATGCCGCAGATGTTGGAGTCAAGACCGCGAAACTCGAAGCCGCCAAAATACAAATTGAACTTCGAAAAATCACGGCGCAATGGACTGGCATGGTAAGTGAAATAGATAAGAGGCAGGGTGACTGGGTTCGTGCCGGTGAAAAGATATTGCGACTGACATCGATGGAAAAACTTCGAATCAAAGGATACGCTGAGGTATTCGATTCACCTCACCTTTTGCTAAACGCTCCCGCCCGCGTCACCATTGAATACGCTAAGGACAAGCCGGAAACAGTCGATGGAAGCGTGAGCTATGTCGCTCCGCGAGCAGTATCCCCAAATAGGTATCAGATCTACGTTGATTTGCCAAATCGCCTGACACCGGACGGTCAATACCTGTTTCGCGAAGGCATGGTCGCTAGAATTGAAATCACTCCGCGGAGTCGATAGGTTTTCAATTCGTTCCTTACTTTAACAACATGGGGCAAGCAACACGGGGCAAGCAACACGGGGCAAGCGACAGTCGCGAGCCAAATAGCACTCACTTTCGGGCTCTTTTGAATACTAAACACCGAACAAGGAATGTCGAATGTAAGGTTCGATTTCCCTCGGAATTCGACATTCCTTGTTCGATATTCGATGTTGGTTTTCGACACAGCATCAACAAAGTGAGTGCCATTGGGCGCGAGCCGCTGGTATCCCGATTTCATATCTTTCGCCATTTCCTCAACCCGCGGCTAGCGCCCAGCGGCTCACGATACATTTCCTCAACCCGCGGCTAGCGCCCAGCGGCTCACGAAACCGGATGGCAGTCGCCATTCTGCAAACCTCAACTCAAACCAAGAAAGCCCTTAATCCATGACAACGATGGCGGATTCACTCGTCAATAGCGCGATGCGCCCTTTGAGGTTGCGTCGTCGTCCTGACTTGGAGTCTCGACGCCATCGATACGATGGCCGCGCATACTGGGTCGTCAAGGAACCGGTTGGACTCAATTACTTCCGTTTCCACGAAGAGGAGTTCGCCATCCTCAACAAGTTAAATGGCCAGACTTCTCTTCAGGAGATACGTGAGTCCTTTCAAGCCGAGTTTGCCCCGCAGCGCATTTCGCTTCAAGATTTGCAACAATTCGTTGGTATGCTGCATCGAAGCGGTTTGGTGATTTCGCACGCAGGTGGCCAAGGCCGTCAGTTGCGTCGACGCGGTGATCAAAAGCGTAAAAAGGAATTGCTAGGCAAGTTTGTAAATGTATTCGCCATCCGCTTCCGAGGTATCGACCCAGAACGAATTCTGAATCGATTGCTGCCTTGGTTTGGCTGGTTGTTCACGACATGGTGTCTGATGATGGTAGCCGTGATTGGCTTGATGGCCATTACGCTAGTGCTCGTCAATTACCAAGAATTCAAAGGCAAGCTACCTACGTTCCAACAATTTTTTGCTGCCAACAATTGGATCTGGCTGGGTGGAACGATGGCGGCTGTAAAGATTTGTCACGAATTCGGACACGGCTTGAGTTGCAAAAAGTTCGGGGGCGAATGCCACGAGATGGGCTTCATGATGCTCGTGTTTACGCCGTGCCTCTATTGCAATGTTTCCGATTCGTGGATGCTGCCCAACAAGTGGCAGCGAGTATTCATCGGTGCGGCTGGCATGTACGTAGAACTGATTCTAGCCTCGATCGCGACCTTCCTTTGGTGGTTTAGCGAAGACGGCATGTTTCGATTCTTGTGCCTGAGCGTTATGTTCATTTGCTCGGTGAGTACGGTGGTCTTCAATGGAAATCCATTGCTGCGTTTTGACGGATACTACATCACCATGGACCTTTTGGAGATCCCGAATCTCCGGCAAAAATCGAGCGAGATCCTCAAGCGATGGTTTCAAAAGAACTGCTTAGGACTCGAATTGCAAGACAATCCGTTTCTGCCAACTCGCAACAGTGCGATGTTTGGTATCTACACTATCGCTTCTTTCGTCTACCGCTGGGTCGTCGCATTCGGAATCATTATGTTTCTCAATCATGTACTAAAACCTTATGGATTGCAATCACTCGGTCGAGCCTTTGCGGTGGCGGGAGTGGCAGGGATGGTCGTGCCAGCCGTATCCGCAATCTACAAATTTGTGAAGACGCCAGGACGAGTAGGCAAGATCAAGCGTGGCAATCTGCTCTCTAGCCTTGGTATTGCCATCGCGGTCTTGTCCTTCCTTTGCTTCTTCCCGCTACCCTACCACGTCTATTGCCCAACTGAGGTTCAACCCCAGGAAGCAAAGGAAGTGCATACTTTGGTCGCCGGAAAACTTCTAAATTGGAAAGTCCATCCCGGGAAAACAGTCGAAGAAGGTGAATTGCTATGCCAGCTTGAGAATAGCGATTTGGCCCTCAAGATTCAGGAGGCTCGTAGCGATCTCCGGTCCACGGAGTCCTTGATCAATCAAGCAAAGTACCATTCCGCTACAGACCCTCGTTTGGTTCGCGAATTGGAGGCGCAGGAAAGCGAACGGAAGAAAAAACAAGCTGTGCTGGATACGCTAGTCGAAAAACAAAACAATTTGCTCGTCCGAAGCCCGATCGCAGGCGTGGTGTTTCGGCCACCCGACAAAGAAGAAAGCAAGGCGGCCAAAGCTCAGGAACAACTGCCTGGCTGGTATGGCAATCCATTTGACCCCTCGAACGCCGAGGCCTTCTATACCGAAGGAGAACTTGCTTGCTATGTGGCTCCGTCATCCAACATGGAAGCTGTCATCATCGTGGATCAACACGAACGCGAATTGCTAGACGTAGGAAATGAAGTCGAAATCATGTTCGACGCCGCGGCGCTCGAGTCCGTCAAAGGAAAAATCATAAGTTTTTCGGAAGCGGAAATGAAGGAAAGCTCGGCAAACTTGTCCATTACTTCGGGGGGAACTCTCGATACCAAAACCGACGAATTAGGTCGAACTCGGCCAATCAGCACATCTTACCAAGCGCGGGTTGAACTCATGGATTTGAATGTACCGCTGAGACCAGGTTACCGAGGCAACGCCAAAGTCCACTTAGCCTGGAAATCCCTCGGCTCTCGCTTTTATCGTTACGTCTTGAAGACCTTTAACTTCGAATTTTAACCAGATACTGCACAACCACTAGTTACGTGGTACATTAATCTTTGTCCGGAGAGTGGCCTGAGCCTTCTCAACTTTTGATTCTAGGAGAACTTAGTTATGTCAACAGATCTACAAACACCAGAAGTCACAGAGGCTCAGCGTCAGCAACCTCAAAATGTCCAAGTCCAAGTTCGAGACGAAGACGCAATTGCTTGCTATGCAAATTTCTGCCGCGTGACTGGCTCGCCCGAAGAACTAATCGTGGACTTCGGCCTCAATCCACAGCCCGTTGGGATTCCAAAGGATCCGATCCACGTTAAACAACGAATCATCATGAATTTCTTCACTGCCAAACGATTGCTCGGCGCGTTGCAGATGTCCATTCAAAGACACGAAGCGGTCTTCGGAGTACTCGAAACGGACATCCAGAAGAGATTGCGAGTTCAACAGTAAAGACTGGTTTTTCCATGCGGGCGCTAGCAGCGTCCACCACGTGGCGGACGCTGCTAGCGTCCGCTTTTTTTATAGCACGACGCTTTTTTTATAGCACGACGCGCAAGCTAGTGACAGGAGTCAATTCACTAGCTTGGGCGTCGTGCTATAAAAAAAGCGTCGTGCTATAAAAATAGCGGACGCTAGCAGCGTCCGCCACGTGGTGGACGCTGCTAGCGTCCGCATGGAAAAACCAGTCTTT
>JANLUJ010001242.1:0-11599 GCA_031363425.1 Pirellula sp. | reverse complement strand
CTCCAGCCCCCATTCTTCAATCTTGAGGCAGACGATGCGGTCAACTATGGCGGTATCGGTGCTGTCATCGGGCACGAGATCAGCCACGGCTTCGACGATAGCGGTCGCAAGTACGACGGCAAAGGAAACCTTCGAAACTGGTGGACCACCGCAGACCAAGAAGAGTTTGAATCCAGGTCAACGAAACTGGTAAAGCAATACGACGCTTACAAGCCGTTTCCGACCGATAGCGTCAACGGCAAGTTTACGCTGGGCGAAAACATTGGCGACCTAGGCGGTATGAGTGTCGCGTATACCGCTTACCAGCTGTCGTTGAATGGCAAGGAGGCTCCGACCTTGGACGGGTTCACTGGCGATCAGCGATTCTTTATTGGCTGGGCGCAAGTCTGGCGACGCAAGTACCGCGACGAAGAGCTCAAGAAGCGATTGCTTACCGACCCGCATTCGCCGAGCCAATATCGGTGCAATGGAATTGTCTCCAACTTGGATCCATTTCACGCAGCCTTCAAAATCAAGCCGGACTCGAAGATGCATATCGATTCGGACAAACGCGTTAGGATCTGGTAGAGAGGGGTGGAGTAAAACTACGTGGCCGACGCTGCTCGCGTCGGCTCGCGTCGGCTCGCGTCGGCTCGCGTCGGCTCGCGTCGGCTCGGATGCTGGCAGCATCCGCCACGAAACGATCTTACGATCGAAAGGCTACTAGACGACTGAACTGTGATCCGTCGGTTCTGTGGAACCGGCGACGACCGCGCGTTGCTTGCGGCCTGTTCGACGTTGGACGGCTGCGCCAACGAAACTGGCGAACAACGGATGCGCTTTGGTAGGTTTGCTTTTGAACTCGGGGTGAAATTGAACCGCTAGAAAAAATGGATGCGAGGGAAGTTCAAGAATCTCGACAAGACGTCCGTCAGGACTTTGGCCAGAGAACCGCATCCCGTGGGCTTCGAAGCGGCTGCGGTAGATGTTATTGAACTCGTACCGATGGCGATGTCGCTCGGAAACATGTTCAGTCTGATAGGCCAACTGAGCTGCGGAGCCCATTGTCAACACACATGGTTGCGCCCCGAGCCGCATTGTACCTCCAAGGTTTGTGACATTGCGTTGCTCGTCGAGAAGACATATTACTGGATTCGGAGTGTCCTTGTCGAATTCCGTGGAATTGGCTCGTTCGAGGCCAAGCACGTTGCGACCGAATTCCATCGCTGCGCATTGCATACCCAAACAGATACCGAAGAAGGGGATATCCCTCTCTCTCGCGTAACGTATGGACTGCACCTTGCCTTCGACACCGCGTTCGCCGAATCCGCCGGGAATTAGGATTCCATCGTAGCCGGCTAATAGACGTTCGGGGCCTTCTTCTTCGATCTCACTGCTTTGAATTGGAACGATTCGTATTTGAGCTCGATGCTGAATACCCGCATGGTCGAGCGATTCGTAAATCGACTTGTACGCATCCCGATGTTCCGCATATTTTCCGACGACTGCGATACTGATCTCGTGTTTTGGATTGCGAAGGGCGAACATCATGTTGTCCCAAGCGTCCAGGTGAAGCGGCTGGCCTGTTAAATGAAAACGCTTCATCACAAACTCATCGAGCTTGTGATCTCGAAGGGAAAGTGGCACTTCGTAGATGGAAAAATCTTTGTCCAATTCCTCGATGACCGCTTCCAGCGAGACGTTGCAGAACAGCGCAATTTTCTCGCGATCTTCCCGCGAAATGCTTTTTTCGCAACGGCAGATCAACATGTCGGGTTGGATACCGATCTGTCGCAAAAGTCCGACAGAATGCTGGGTTGGCTTGGTTTTGATCTCGGCCGCCGCCTTGAGGTATGGCACGAGAGTCAAGTGAATAAATAGGCAGTTGTCGCGTCCGACATCCTGTGGAAACTGTCGAATCGCCTCGAGAAAAGGTAAGCTTTCTATGTCGCCGACGGTACCGCCAATTTCCGTGATAACGATATCGGTACTACTGTCGGCCAGTCGAAGGATCGATTCCTTGATTTCATTGGTAATGTGCGGTATGACTTGCACGGTTTTACCGAGGAATTGGCCTCTTCGTTCCTTTTCGATTACCTTCAAATAGATTTGGCCGGTCGTGTAATTCGAGTCGCGAGTCAGCGTTCCACTGGTGAATCGCTCGTAATGCCCCAAATCCAAGTCCGTTTCGCTGCCATCGTCCAGCACATACACTTCGCCGTGCTGGTAGGGGCTCATGGTTCCTGGATCGACGTTGATGTAGGGATCCAATTTTTGCATGCGAACTCGAAGTCCGCGGGCTTCTAGGAGCATCCCAATGGAGGCGCTGGTCAGGCCTTTGCCAATTGAGCTAACGACACCGCCAGTCACAAAAATATGCTTTGTCATCAATTTTCGCGTGTTTGCGAGAAAAAAATCAGTAGTAACACGACGGGCCTGGATTTTAGCAGCAATCACACAGTCTGACAATTTGCTTTCTTAGATCGATGGCAACAGTATGAATTCGCTTTCTTTTTTAACATTGACCTGCTGCGCCTATTCTTCGATACTCCGAGTGTGACTGAATTCACTGAGCCTGTTTCGTTACGATGAAAGGCGAGCCGCCGGAATCGCCGTTCTACGTTAGCGCATCCCAGTTATCGCATTCCTTACGTTTTACACCTAGCTAACTCATGACCACAGCGACCGACAATGACTTGGCTGCTTATTGCGCTGGCGTTTCAAGTCGTGCCAAGGCCGCGTCGAGTTTGCTAGTCGGAATCTCTGGTGCCGTTAAGAATCGTTGGCTAGTTGAGTCAGCCAAACGAATCGAGCAATCCCTCGATGCGATTGTTGCAGCAAACCAGATTGACTTGGACCATTCGGACCAGTACAACTTGACACCCGCTGAAATCGATCGACTCCGGTTGACAGCCGATAGAATTGTTCAAATTGCAAACGGTCTTCGTGAAATTGCTGGGTTGCCCGACCCAGTAGGCGAAGTGATGGAGGGTAACACTCGCCCAAATGGTCTTCAGATTTCAAAAATTCGCGTCCCGCTGGGCGTAGTATTCTTTATCTACGAGTCCCGGCCGAATGTAACCGCAGACGCGGCTGCGATTGCTGTCAAAAGCGGCAACGCGATCATCTTGCGAGGAGGCAAAGAAGCGATTCACAGTTCCCGAGCGATTGTAGAAATACTCCAGTCAGCTGCTGTTGAAGCTGGTATCCCGATCGATGCATTGCAATTGGTAGAGACCACCGATCGTGCCGCGGTCGGCCATTTCCTCAAGCTTTCGCAATGGATCGATCTAGTCATCCCCAGAGGTGGCGAGAGCCTCATTCGCCGAGTCGTTTCTGAAGCCACAATGCCCGTGCTCAAGCACTATGACGGCAACTGCCATATCTACGTCGACAAGCATGCCGATCTTGCCATGTCGCTTCGTGTGGTCGAGAATGCAAAGTGCCAGCGCATGGGAGTATGCAACGCTCTTGAGTCGTTGGTCGTTCACCGTGACGTGGCAAAGGAATTCTTGCCAGCGCTTTCAACGCGGCTTGCTATGCATAAGATTGAGATTCGTGGTGACGAAGAAACGAGACGTTTGATTCCCGCTGCGGTGCCAGCCAGCCAGGACGATTGGTCTCGCGAATACCTCGGCCCCATCTTGAGTGTTTGCGTCGTCGAATCCCTGGATTTGGCGATCGAACACATCAATCGATACGGTTCTCGCCATACCGATGCTATTATGACCTCGGACTTGGCCTCGGCAAGACGGTTTGTAACGCTTGTCGATTCCTCGGCGGTTATCGTGAATGCTTCGACGCGTTTCAATGACGGCAGCCAGTTGGGGCTAGGGGCCGAGATAGGAATTAGTACGGACAAGTTCCATGCTCGGGGTCCATGTGGCCTGCGTGAATTAACGACAACCAAGTATGTTGTTTTTGGAGACGGACATGTGCGCACTTAGAAAAGGATTTCCGAATGGCCGACGATGTACTAAGTAGGAATGACGTTGAGAGCTTGCTTCGATCATTGGACGGCGGAACTGCACCGCCGGTTGGCACGGAAGCAGCACCAGCGACCAAGGCTGAAACAAAAAAACCTGCAAGCAAAGTGCGAGTTTTGGCCTATGACTTCAAACGACCTGAACGCGTGGGCAAGGAGCAGATGCGTGCATTGCAATCGCTTCATGATGGTTTCTCTCGCAATGTTGGAGCTTCGTTATCTGCGGTACTTCGAACGATTGTCGATGTGCGCTTAATCAGCGTCGATCAGCTAACGTATAGCGAGTTCGTCTACAGCTTGGAAATCCCGACCTGTTTTAATTTGCTCAAGCCGAAGCCATTAGAAGGCAATTGGGTTTTGGACATTAGCCCATCGCTGTTGTATCCCATTATCGATCGAATGCTTGGCGGAAACATCGGCGCCGATTCGTCGTTGAAACGCCCATTGTCTGAAATCGAGCTACGATTGGCCGCCAGAATTAGCAGCGTTTTCTTGCGAGAGCTTGAGGTTGCTTGGGCAAATGTATTGGAGCTGCAGATTGAGGTCGAACGGGTCGAAAGCAATCCTCAGCTTGCCCAAATCGTGCCACCCAATGAAGTCGTTATTTTGGTCAGCTTTGAGCTCTCCCTGGGTGCAATACGCGGAATGGCAAATCTTTGCATTCCATTCAATACGATAGAACGCGTGGGAAGCAAATTGACTAGCAATAGTTGGGTTGGATACGCGTCCATCCGATCGAATTCCGAGACGACAGGGAAACTAACTTCACGGTTGGATGGTTCCATGGCGGATGTTATCGTTACCCTCGCGAGATCCACTATCAAATCGGCGGACCTCTTCGATTTGGAGGTGGGCGACATCATTTCGACAGAAAAAGACGTCCACCATCCGCTTGAAGTCGAGATCGCGAATCGAACGAAATTTCATGCCTCCCCTGGATCGTTCAAAGGCCGAAAGGCTATTCAAATCGAACAAATTCTGAGCACCATCAAAGAATGATCGGTGAAATCGTAATTCCGGCAAGGCTCGCTTCGACGCGGTTGCCCGAAAAGCTGCTGCTATGCGAAACCGGCAAAACGGTACTTGAACATACCTTTCTCGCATGCAAAACCGCACTGCGGCCAAACGGGATTACGGTAGCTGTAGATCATAAACGATTGTTCAATGTGGTGCATCGGTTTGGTGGTCGAGCCCAAATGACAGATGTCAATGCCCAAAGTGGTACGGACCGAGTTGCCGAAGTAGCCAGGAGTCGGCCTGACGTGGATCTGTTTATTAACGTCCAAGGGGACGAACCTGAAATTGCGGGCGATTCGATCGACGCTGTAATGCAACTTTTGGAATCAGATCACGAGGCTCAAGTGGCGACGCTGGCTACTCCTATTCGGACCAGAAGCGACTTAGAAGATCCGGCGTGCGTCAAAGTTGTTCGAGCGTTTGACGGTTCTGCGCTCTATTTCAGTCGATCCGTGATTCCGCACCCTCGCTCTTGGGATAACGACCTGCTTGGCAAGTCCCCCGCGGTGTTTCTTCAGCACCTTGGAATCTATGCCTACCGACGGGACTTCCTAATGGGACTCCATGAGTTGGGATCAAGCGACTTGGAGCAAACGGAAAAATTGGAGCAACTACGATTCTTGCAAGCGGGCTGCAGGATCGTCGTAGGGGTCATTTCGAAATCGCCCAGAGGGATCGACACGCGCGACGAATACAAGAACTTTGTCGCACGCTGCCGCGGCGAGAAGGCGCCATCATGATCCATTGGATTCCATTTTTCGCCCTATATTTTTCGATACTTCTCGGCGAACGCCACCATCTGGTGCCCAGGCTCTGCGGCTCTGCCTGGGAACCGAGGGAATTGCAGGCTCTGCCTGCCGTGGCATCGTTAAATCCAAGGATGCGAGAGGCAGAGCCTCGAAGCCAGTCCGTTCCCAGGCAGTAGCCTGGGAACGAGTGTATTAATTTCTCTGTGATCCACGTGTCTCTGCGGTCAACTTCAGCACCCACATGATCCCTAGCTATCCAGCAGGTCAAGACTGCGTTATTCTGGAACGCTCGGGTATCGTGCAACGTTGCAAGCTCTCGTTCACTCCGCGCTCGGCTGCGTTGCAATCGGCGCTTGTGTTACTCCTGCAGCTCGTGTCACCAGAATTGTTCCGAGCAGCACCACTGTTCCGCCGATGAGCATTGTCAAAGTAATCGGTTCCTTGAGAAAGACGCACCCCCAAATTACACCAAAAATAGGGATCAAGTACGCTACGGTCATCGAACGGGAAGCCCCATAGTTCTTTATCATTCGAAAGTAAAGCATATAAGCGATTCCCGTGCACACTATCCCTAGCGCGAATGCGCACGCCCAAGCTTTCATGCTAGGCATCTGATTGGATAGCGACCACGGCATCCAAGGTAGCAATAGTATGCTAGCTCCGATCAAGCTGCCGCTCGAAACGGCAAGAGGTGGGCATCCCTGAAAATTGCGTTTGCTGTAGTGAGCCGCAACACCATAAAGCAAAGCAGCAAGTAGTCCCGCAGCAATGGCAATGAGATTGCCCCCAAGTGCGCTTTTGCCGGAAGCCAGTATTACCACTCCGCCAAACCCCAACAACAAACCAACCGTCTGAGCAACTCTTAATCGTTCTCCTAGCCAAAGGAATGCAACTAGTGCACCGAAAAGCGGAGCCGTTGCATTGAGGACGGAGGACAAGCCCGCCGTCTGGTACTGCACTGCGAAAGCAAACAACGAGAATGGAATCGCTGAGTTGATAGCCCCCAGTACCAGGAACTGCCAGGTCCGTCCTCTTAGGCTGGAAAGCTCGCCGCGAATGGCTAATATCGCCGTCAACAATACGGCTCCGACGGCTACCCTTACTTCTATAAGTGCAAGTGGTGTAAATTCAACCACCGCCACAAGCATGAAGGGAAAGGAAGCGCCCCAGATCGCCCCAAGAAGAAGAAGCTGAACAAGAAAACGAAAGCTCATGGGATGTAACTACTCTTCCAGTTTTGTTTGCAAATTGTGTAGAGAAAGTTGTGCCGTCTCTTTGATCGTTTCTAGTACGATCGTAGTGCGGGTGCTCCGAACCGTTGCAATCGAACTTATTTTTTCACGCAATAGTTTGGCCAGTTCATCTGTGTCGCGTACTCGTACCTTAGCCACATAGCAGTCCTCGCCAGCCACATTGTGCACCTCCTGTACCTCAGAGATAGCAGCAAGCAACTGACCCGTCTTCATCGCTTTGGTTCGCTCCTCTGCTCGCACAAATATCAATGCAGTCAAACCTAAACCAACGAGCTTAGGCGAAATCCTGGCTTCGTAGCCAAGGAGTACGCCACGCTGCTCCAGTTTGCGAATGCGTTCAAGAATTGCGGAGGGCGCCATATTGAGGTCGCGGGCGATATCAGCGTTGCTAACTCTGGCGTTGGACTGCAACGCAACAAGTATATGGTGATCAACGGAATCTAAATTCATTTGAATTGCCAGGGAAACAGTCGAAATCAAGGGAATAACGAACAATATACAGATGTTTAGTCTGCACGAATTTACTTTTTTGGAATTTCATTCTGTTTTTCGTATTTTTTCCGCATTTCACTAGCTTCTTGATTGCGTCGTTTTACTCGGCTGAGCCAGGCACGCCGAGTCCGAAGGGTATCATTCAGCTGTGAGTAGAAATGTGGGTAGAGTCGTAGTCTTGCATCCTATTGGCTTTTCGGAGAGTTCACGATAATGTTGACGGTAACATTCTGGAATCGTGCAAATCAACACGCTGAATTGAACCAAGGAAGATCGAAATAGTGAACGACGCTAGTGAACCAGGAAGTGGTCATCCCCATAAAAACTTCATTGAAGTCGAAATCGAAAAGGACTTGGCTTCAAAGCCTCAACTCGTCGGAAGAACAGTCTATACCCGTTTCCCCCCGGAACCGAACGGTTACTTGCACATTGGCCATGCCAAGAGCATTTGCTTGAATTTTGGCTTGGCAAAGACCTATGGCGGGCACTGCAATCTTAGGTTCGACGACACCAATCCTACGAGGGAAAGTGAGGAGTATGTCAACTCCATCAAGACAGACGTAAATTGGCTAGGCTTTCAATGGGATAAGCTACTTTTCGCGTCCGACTACTTTGATCAGTTGCACGACTGGGCGTGCCAGCTCATCAGGGAGGGGCATGCATTCGTTTGCGATCTCAATGCAGATCAAATGCGAGAGTATCGAGGTACACTTACTGAGCCGGGAAAGAACAGCCCCTTTCGCGATCGTTCCGTCGATGAAAATTTAGCGCTATTTGCTCGGATGAAAAATGGTGAATTCCCAGATGGCGCAAAAACGCTCCGCGCCAAGATCGATATGTCGTCGCCCAACCTGAACCTGCGCGATCCTGTATTGTATCGAATCATGCATGCTCACCACCATCGAACCGGCGACACTTGGTGCATCTATCCCATGTACGATTGGGCACATGGCCAAAGCGATTCCCTCGAGGGGATAACACACTCAATTTGCACGCTTGAATTCGAAGACCACCGTCCGCTTTACGATTGGTTTTGCCAAACGTTACGAATTTTTCACCCGCGGCAAATGGAGTTTGCTCGGATGAATCTATCGTACACGGTGATGAGCAAACGCAAACTGCTGCAACTGGTCCAAGAGAAACACGTCTCTGGTTGGGATGATCCTCGAATGCCTACCATCTGCGGACTAAGGAGGCGTGGTTACACCCCCGAAAGTTTACGGATGTTTTGCGAAAGAATCGGTGTCGCAAGATTCAGTAGTACGATCGATGTAGTTGTCCTCGAAGGGAGCGTTCGCGAGCATTTAAACACCATCGCCCCTCGATTCATGGCAGTGCTAGATCCGATCAAAGTAGTATTGACGAATTATCCTGAGAACCAAACTGAGTGGATGGATGCCGTCAATAATCCGGAAGACCCTAGCGGAGGATCGCGTCAGATTCCCTTCACTCGAGAATTGTTCATCGAGAGAGAAGATTTCATGGAAACACCCCCTTCAAAATTCTTTCGCCTCAAGCCTGGTGGCGAAGTACGGTTGCGGTACGGCTACGTGATTCAATGCAATGAAGTAGTTAAGGATGCGAGTGGAAGCTTGTTGGAGTTGCGATGCACGTTCGATCCGACAACCAAGAGTGGTTCACCCACCGCCATTGAACGCAAAGTCAAAGGAACTATCCATTGGGTTTCAGCAACCGAGTCCGCCCAGGTGGAAGTAAGATTGTACGACCGACTATTCCTCAGCGAAAACCCAGAGGACGCACCACCAGGGAAGACGTTTTTGGATAACCTCAATCCAAATAGCATTCGGGTCGTGAGAGCAATCGTTGAGCCCGCGGTTGTGGAGCAGTCAGCGGGAGCCGCCGTCCAATTTGAACGCAATGGATATTTCTCAGCCGATATCGTCGATTCAAGGCCTGGCGTACCTATTTTTAATCGCGTCGTTTCACTCAAAGACGCTTGGGCAAGAATCACTACCCGAGAGGGTAAAGCATAATCAAGGTCAGAGTTGGTTTGCGGTTGAAATCATTCGAACGGATTCGTTGGAACCGTCGGACAGCAATGCAATGATCTGTAGCATTGGTTTTTCCTCATGGATAGTCTTAAGCCATCCAGCCAGATCACTCTGAGTTCGGACACAGGTGGCCGTTGCGGCTGCATCCGCGTCAGTAGCGTTTTCCGCGATAACTGTAACGCTTTGATGGCCCGCAAGGCCGACGATTGTCTTCGGGTCGATGATATGACTTGAATATTCATTTTCTGTGACTCCAAATGCATCTGGGAATCGTTGCCATCGATCGCCTGATGTCGCGATTCCACATTGACTCAATCGCGTTCGAAGCAATTCAGCGGCCTTCTGTCTGATGCCCGTCGCCGGAAGATCAATTGCGATGGGCCAGCCTGTCGTATCCGGTGGGGGCCGACCAATTCGCATGTTACCGGATGCATTGACGACATATCGATCGATTTCCATTTCTGTTAGTTTTTCTGCAATTTTATCAACGACGAACCCTTTCCCAATCGCTCCAAAGTCCAAGCGAACACCTGGTTTTACAGACCGAATCGAATGGTTGGGTGCATCGAGCTCTAGCCATTTCCAACCGCTTTTACTTCGAGCCTCATCCCACTGTCTCTGCGATGCTAGCTTTCTTTGTCGTCGAAGCCGCGTGATCGCCCCTAAAGCGGCATCAAAAGCGCCGTTGCTCCATCGATGCCATTGGTCACACATCCAAACAACGCTCCAGAGCTCATTAGAAAGTGTGACCCAATTTCCGGAGTCCATTTCTGCACAGGACAACATGGCTTGGCTAATTGGAGAGTAGTCGCTCAATACGCTTTCCCATTGTTCTGCGAGGCTGGTCGCCGCATCAACCACCGGATTTTGTGCCGCATGGTTGGCATACCACCGGAGGTTGATTTTAGACCCCATCGATGGAAACTCTGCCTCGAAACCTTGGAGCTGGTCAATGGATGAGCAACTACCGATGGAACCAGACGAGGGCCATGCTGCCCGGCAGCCCAGATACGCAGCTGCCATTTGTTTCAGGGAGACGCGACGATTTGGTTTCATAGCCAACTATTTTCTGAAAATGCTTGACGGGAGATCTACGAGTTTGCCACACTATTGAATACAGCTAGCTTGGTGGTTTCCGACCACTTACGATTCCACTCCATCTTAGAGCGATATCCGGTTTTTCAAAGTCAGTATCCCGCAATCAGTTTGAGGTTCTTCGCGATGAATCGAAACGTTTCGGATCTCAATGGCATGAAAATGTGCCTCAACCACAGTCAATCTGGCATCGAAGAAGGGCTCGCCGAGTTGGAACAAGACTTCCGCTCATGGCTTGAACATCCGCACCAGCGCGCAACCTGGAGCAAACTAATGGAGCATCTAGTCAGTTTTCGTTGGGTACTCGATCAGCACTTCACACGCGTCGCAGGTGAGGGGTATTTGGAAAATGTAGCTTGCCAGCGGCCTGGCCTTTATTCTGACCTTCGCGAGATTGAATGTTGGCAATGCCGCTTAATTGATCAATTGGACTTGACGATCCATCATGTTCAAAACTACGACCCACAGCGCGATGAGATTGCCGACATGGCCGATCAGTTTCAGCGATTGCATCGAGAGATTCTCGAAGAGGAATGTCAGGAACGGCAATTGGTTGAACGAGGATTGGCTTGACCGATCGGTTCGTTACGATCGAAGAGGTGAGAACAACGCTGCCAACGCAAGATGCTGCGAACGAGCTCGCAGCTGCGTTAGTGGAGCTTAGGTTAGCTGCTTGCGTCCAAATCAACGGACCGTTAGTGAGTTATTATCGCTGGCAAGGAACTGTAAACAGGGACCAGGAGTTTTCACTGACTTGCAAAACAACGGCTTCCCTACGTTCCCAACTGATTGACTATCTGCAAACGCACCATCCGTATGAACTACCAGAGATTCTGACTCATAGTATTCAGGCTTCAGCAGAGTACGGTGATTGGCTAAAGGATCAAGTCAAAGGCAAGGAAGAAACTAACCCAAATTAGCCATTTTGACACAGCCACAAGTGCTGAGTGTAGTCATTCGATCGACACCTTCACCAAAAAGACGACGACGAATTCATCACACTTCTAAAACCTCTCA
>JANLUJ010000824.1:0-1265 GCA_031363425.1 Pirellula sp. | reverse complement strand
TGCTTGGAGTCGAAAAACATGAGTACGACGTCAGCCCGTCGAATGCTACGCTGAGCCCGGTGCATCCCGTACCAATCGATATCAGTCTTGACGCTCTTGTTTCGTCGAAGTCCTGGCGTATCCATGGCCATGAATTTGTGGCCATCCAAATCGAACATGACATCTACGCAATCACGGGTCGTGCCGGGCACTTGGCTCACGATCATGCGTTCGGCTTTCACCAACGTATTGACGAAGGTACTTTTTCCAACGTTGCGCTTGCCGACAATGGCGAGCTTCATCATTGGCGGTTCGACTTCTGTGGGCATGGCATCCAATTGCGGTATGCGTTGCACGACCAAATCGAGCAATTCATCCTTGTTCCGATTTTGGTGCACGCTGACGCGAATCAGCCAACCTCGGCCTAATTGGTGAAATTCGTCAGCATTCGTATCCAGAGACGGGCTATCCGTCTTATTTGCAACCAGCAAGATGGGCTTGTTGATTTTGCGAAGTCGATCGGCAACCTCTTGATCCAACGGTAATAAGCCTGCTCTAGAGTCAACGACGAACAACAAGACGTCCGCATCGTCGATCGCAATCTCGATCTGAGCTTCAATGTCGGCGGTAAGATTGTCGACGTCAATGATTCCCATGCCACCGGTGTCGATTAACTCAAAATGATGGCCGCGATGCTCAATCAGGGTGGTTAGTCGGTCGCGCGTAACTCCAGCCGTATCCTCCACGATTGCAAGTCGTCTGCCCGCAATCCAGTTAAATAAGGAGCTTTTACCGACATTGGGTCGGCCAACTATGGCAACGCGAGGAATTGGCATCGAACAGACAAGGGGAATCGAGAAAATGCAATACTTGAATCAACCTGTATAGTAGTCGTAAGCGTAGATTTGCGGGAGTGTTCAGATTCACCCATCCTGATAGAATCCGTTGTTTCGCTAACAATATGCCTTCCATCAAGTTCAGATGATTCGGAATTTTGCGATCCGCCACGTGCAAATCAACGGCTATGAGCCCAAGTTTACGGTAAGTGCAGCATGCAACGAAATCAGTGGAAATCGGCCAGCGAACAACTCTTGAAACACTGGCATCGAAGTGGGATTTCCCAGTTTCCGACGAGCGATCCACAATCGGTTGAGAATGCTAATTCTTGGCTGGAGTCGAATGCCGCGAGCATTTTCGACACAAACGAGATACTAGCTGTCCCGAAAGCCAATTCGGTTGATTTGGGTCAACAGCCCAGTCCAATTCGAGAGTAAGAAGCGATTCCG
>JANLUJ010000806.1:0-5743 GCA_031363425.1 Pirellula sp. | reverse complement strand
CGAATCATTTTATGCGGGTTCTCCGGGGGGCATATTGGACGAAAATTTCACGCCAAAGCAGGTCGCATGTGCTCTTCAGGTCAGCGAATCATCCGTAAAACGATGGTGCGATCGAGGAGATATTCGAACGGACAGAACAATTGGTGGGCATCGCCGAATTCCCTTAGGTTTTTTGCTGGAATTTCTCGAGTCGACCAATCGGAGAATTGTTGACCCGATTCCCATTGGCTTGGAGCAATCCGGCGGTCAATTGACCAAGATTGCAAGCAAGCATCTTGATCTGCCCGAGTTGCTAGCTCAATTCGAAAAGTCTTTGCTTTCCGGATCGGAGTCGGAATGCCGAAGGATCATCAGTTCCTGGTATTCGATGCAAGGCGGCATAACCTCGTTGGCTGACGATTTGCTTTGTCCGGCATTCAACTGCATTGGAAACGGGTGGAAGTCTGGGCAGGTCGATATTTATGAGGAAAGACGAGCCTGTGAGATTTGCCGAAGGCTCGTTTTGGAGCTTCGGCGGCTACTTCCGGAACCGGGTGGGATGGCGCCGTTGGCGATGGGTGGAACGCCATCGGGGGACCAGTACCAGCTTTCCACACTTCTTACGGAAATGGTGTTTCGCGAACAAGGTTGGAGGACAGAGAGTTTAGGTTCCAATATTCCATTCGAGAGCCTTCTTTCAGCTGCAAGGAAACACATGCCGAAAGTCTTTTGGTTAAGCATATCGCATGTGGAGAACGAGCAATCCTTCTTAATGAATTACGCAGATTTCATGAAAAGGCTTCCTAAAGGCATTCTTGTGGTCGTCGGTGGTCGAGCGCTAAATGAAGATCTTCGACCCAAAATGGCTTATTCGGCGCATTGCGATGGAATGAGGCAACTCTCTGCCCTAGCAAAAACTCTTAAGGTAGGATCGCTTCCTCAGAGCCCCAAGATTTAGAATTTGGCGAGAAAGACATTCATTCGCTGGTTTGGCGAGTACAAAAATCTCGCGGAACCCACTAGGATAGATGTTCGCCGATCGGTGTAATCTCATCTATAACAATTCAGCTCGTCATGTCTGGCATAAGCAACGAACTAGGTGGCTTCGATCTTGGGCTTCCGGACTTTTCACTTTCGGAATCGAAATTGGCTGACGTATCGAGCATAGGCGATTTAGTTCCTGCCACGCTTGTAAATGACTCGAGTTCATTGGTTATTGTAGGTGATTCTGCCCCGATGCATCGCAAATGGCTGTGGACGACAGTCCCGAGTTGGTTGATCAGCACTTTCGTTCACGTTGCAGTCATTTTGATCTTGGCCGCTTGGAATATTGAGCCGATCAAGAATGAACTTCGGATGATGTTGGTTTCTTCGGAGTCGACCAGCGATGCGGATCATTTGGAGGAGTTTTCGATTGATCAGTCGATATCTGCAGAGCTTGTTTCGACGGACAACGACGAGACCCCGTCCTCGTCCCCAACCATGGATCCAGCGCTCACAGAAACCGCCGTCGACGTGAGTTATTCAGACTTGGTTGTAGCAAAAATGTCGGCCGCGAGCATTCCGAGCATGACTCAGAGTCTTATCCCCAAAAACGGAATAGCAGCCCAAGCCAATGCCGCATTACGGGCAGGCCTTAGCAGCCGATCCAAGGAAACCAAGCGAGACCTGCTGAGCAAGTTTGGTGGTTCAAGCGATACTGAAAAAGCGGTATCTCTAGCCTTGAAATGGTTGTCATTGCATCAGGACCCACAATCTGGTGGTTGGACCTTGGCGCATAACTTGGTTTGCAGAGGACAGTGTGATCACCCAGGCGAACGCCGCGGAAGTCTAAACGCAGCTACAGGACTTGCACTTATGTGTTACCTGGGAGCTGGCCAAACCCATCTGGAGGGAGAGTACAAAGAGACGGTATTCAAGGGACTGAGTTTTCTGATTAACAACATGAAGTTTCAAAAGGGAGGAGGCCAATGGTATGTGGGGTCTGGATTCAAGGGCTTTGACGATATGTACGCACATGGAATTGCATCGATTGCAATGTGTGAGGCGTACGGAATGACGAAAGACCCTCAGTTGCGTGACGCGGCACAAGCCGGGATTAACTTCCTTAGTTACGCGCAGAATCCGTCTACGGGTGGCTGGCACTATGCGCCGCAAGGCCAGGGGGACACATCGGTAGTCGGTTGGCAGATGATGGCCCTTAAGAGCGCAGCCATGAGCGGCTTTAATGTGGATCTGGATGTTGTTCGTAAGGCCAACTTTTTTTTGGATCAAATGGCATTCGACAATGGCGCGAGTTACCACTACAGCTTTGACTCAAAAGCCAAGCAGGCCAAGTACAATCCAAGCACCACGGCGTGCGCTGTCCTATGTCGTATGTACTCCGGGATGCCTAAGGACCATCCCTCCATCAAGGCTGCAGTTGCGAAGTTCAGTGCGGCAGGCCCGAGCAAGACTAGTACCTATTACAACTACTACGCAACGCAAGTCCTAAAGCAGGTCGGAGGCAAGGATTGGGAGAGCTGGAATGTTCGGATGCGTGACCAGCTTCTTGCGACCCAAACGACGACGGGGCATGCCGCTGGAAGTTGGTATTGGGATGATAGTCACAGCACTGATTCTGGCGGAAGATTCTATACGACCTGCATGGCAACCATGATTCTTGAGGTCTACTATCGCTATATGCCGCTTTATGGGGAGCAAACTGCAGAGGACGCATTCAAGTTATAGTGTTGAAGTCTTGTCCACCTTGCCGTTGCTTGTTCGCAATTGTGGTTGAGTGGACTTTCCGCATCACAGCTTGCAAGCAATCAGTGTCACAAACTAGACTGTCTCATAAGTTGTGTCGCATATGTCGCAATACTGTTCAATGGCACAAACTGAACTCTGTGAACAAACATTCCAATCGAAATTGCTCCATGATCCGAAAATTGCTTCTGTGTTTCTTGATCGTATTTTGGTTGCCGACGTGTGCCGATGCACAAAGGATTGAGCCTCCGTACAAAAAGACAGCCGAGGTCGAGGGGGTTGCGGAATTCCTGTTGCCCAATGGATGCCGAGTGTTGCTTGTCCCGGACGAATCATCCAACAGTATTACTGTAAATATGACGGTCCTGGTCGGTTCGCGGCACGAGGGGTATGGCGAAGCGGGTATGGCACATTTGCTTGAACATATGTTGTTCAAAGGAACACCAAGCCACGGTGATATCGACAAAGAATTAAAGGAACGTGGTGTTCTCGATATGAATGGAACCACCGACTACGACCGAACCAATTATTACGAAACCCTCCCAGCTTCTGACGAGAATCTCGGTTGGACGATCGCCATGGAAGCAGATCGATTGAGCAATTGTTTCATTCGAGGCGAGGACCTCTTTTCGGAAATGACTGTCGTCCGCAATGAGTTTGAATCGGGCGAGGATTCCCCAAACGAAATACTTATGCAACGAATCTTGGCCAATGCATATGAATGGCACAACTATGGAAAAAGCGTTATTGGCAATCGAGTCGATATAGAACGTGTTCCCGTCAATCGACTTCGCGCGTTTTATAAGAAGTACTACCGAGTCGACAACGTTGTTCTAATTATCGCAGGAAAATTCGAACCGGAGAAGGCCATGGATTTGGCCATGAAACATTTTGGCACACTCGAAAAATTGGCCACACCGCTCGAGTCGACTTACACGGTCGAGCCAACGCAGGATGGTGAGCGAATCGTCTACCTCAATCGTGTAGGCGATGTAGGGTTGATTGGTATGGCGTACCACGTTCCGGCCATGGCGCATTCGGATTCGGCGGCATTGACAGTGCTATCGCATATCCTCGGAACGGAACCGAGCGGGCGACTGTATCAAAGCCTTGTAAAGACACGACTTGCTTCCACGGTGACTTCGATGCATCAAGCGGGATACGATCCGGGCATGTTTGGTTGTTTGATTCAAATCAATCGCGATGTGCAAGTCGAACCAGTCCGCGACGCACTCAGCAAGATTTTTCAGAGTATCGTTACAGATGGTGTTACCGAGGAAGAAGTCAATCGTGCGATTCGCGAATTGAGCAATGCAAAAGAAAATGCTCAAAACGACACAGCCAAACTCGCAATTGACCTTAGCAATTGGGCTGCCTTCGGCGACTGGCGATTGTTCTATCTGGATCGCGATCGAATCGAGATGGTGAAAACCGAGGACGTAAAACGAGTCGCCGAACTCTATTTTAAGGATAGCAATCGGACCACTGGCATCTTCGTTCCAACGCCCGAACCGGATCGGTCGGCGATTGCGCAGAGACCCAAAATCGATGCTTTGGTTTCGGGATATACTGGCCGAGATTCAGTATCCAAAGGCGAAGTGTTTGAGCCTACGCCGGAAAACATCAAGTCCCGAACTTTTCGCGGAAAACTGGATTCGGGACTTAAATACGTTTTGCTACCCAAGCAAGTTCGAGGAGATCGGTTCTTCTTGAAGCTGACGCTGCGATTTGGAAATGAAGCAACACTCGGCACTCCAAAGTTTTTGCAAGCGGGCAAATTGCTGGGCGAAGCTTGGTTACTTGGTACCGAGAAATATTCCGAAGCAGCGATTAAGGACAGACTAGATGAGCTCAAGGCAGAATGCACGTCTTCTAGCGAGTCTGGCGCGGTCACTTTCCAGTTAACCGGTCGAAAGAAGAACTTTGCAGAGACGCTCGATCTGTTAGCTGAAATAGTTAGACACCCCACATTCCCAAGCGACGAATTTGGCCTCCTTGTAACGCAAAAGCGTTCCGAGATAGAATCGGCCCGAACCGATCCAAATTACCTTGCGCAGGTTGCACTCTCTCGCAAGCTTTCGCCGGTAGCAATGAACCACATTCACTACGTCCCGAGTATCGAAGAATCTCTTGAGCGACTCGAGGCAGCGCAAGTGTCCGACGTACGTGAACTCTACAAGCGATTCCTGTCGGGGTCACACGGCGAGATCACCGTCGTAGGAGCATTCGAAAAGGATCCCGCGTTGAAACAACTCAATGCGATGACCAATGCTTGGACATCGAAGGAACCCTTTACGCGAGTTGCCAAGAAATTCATTGCAATTGAGCCGGAAACGATTTCGATTGAGACACCGGACAAAGAAAATGCGGTCTTAATGGCTGCGGCCAATCTTGAAATTCGTTCAGATGATCCTGACTGGGAGGCCATGTATATTGCGAATGATATTTTGGGTGGAGGTTCATTGGCAAGTCGGTTGGGAGAACGAGTCCGAGAAAAAGAAGGGTTATCCTACGGGGTTGGGAGCCAGTTCATTGCCAAAGCGATCGATCGATCGGCAGTCTTCATGACCTTTGCAATCACCAACCCGGCCAATCGGGACAAACTGATAAAGACCATGGACGAAGTCTTTGATGATTTTATGAAAAATGGGGTCAATCAAGAGGAGATCGAATCGGCCAGAATCACTTACTTGAAACAACTTGAGGAAACGCTCAGCAACGATGCTCAGCTCATGTCGACGTTGCACCAGTTTCAAGAGGCGGATCGTGACGAGTCCTTTTTGGCCCGTCGCCAACGCAATGTAAAGGCGCTTACTAAGGCTTCCATCGATGCGGTGCTTCAAAAGCTACTCAATCAGAGAAGAATGGTGACGGTTACAGCAGGGGATTTTCAAGGAAAGAAGGACACAAGCAAATAGCGATTCAAAGAGGGACGATTTCATCCGTACTTGACGAAGGTGCACTATTTCACAATCTATATCGATCGATTCAAATATCTTGGAGGCTGCCGTCAGTG
>JANLUJ010000751.1:0-4145 GCA_031363425.1 Pirellula sp. | reverse complement strand
CGGCTAGCGCCTCAGGCTCAGTAAGCACCAAACCTATTTTAATCGTACAGGTCGAAACTTTTTTGCTAACGACGAAAAACCGCCGCCCGTCGGCCCCACAGCAAGATTTTGCAGAATCCTGCAGAATTACTCTAATAAAGTGGCGCGTCGCGGGTCTTGTATGTACGGACCAACAAATCAGCGGATCGCGAGAACTGCAGTGTGAAGAGGCCATGTTGAAATCGACTCCGGAATTCACTCCGACGGAACAGTCCGATACGGGCGCGCCGACGTTGCGGACTTTGTTCGACAACGAGGAGTCGAATTTGCTACGTTTCGCCTTTTCACTGACGGGTCGACGGGCGGTGGCGGAGGAGATTGTGCAGGAAGTTTTCTTGCAACTGCACGCCAGATGGGCCGAGGTCAACGAACCGCGAGCTTGGCTGTTCCGCAGCGTTCGCAATCGATCCTTTCATCATCAACGCAAGAGCCGTCGCGAGACGCTGGGAACGGACCAGGATTCAATGCACATAGCCGATAGTCTGAACGAAGCGCCCGACGAGTTAATGGCACGCATGGAGACTATGGCCGAACTGAGGCAATTGGTCAGCCAATTGCCGGAAAAAGACCGTCGGCTTGTGCATTTGAAATATTTCGAGGATCTCAAATACCGCGACATCAGCCAGCGGACGGGACTGACGATTAGCAATGTGGGTTACAGGCTGCATCAGGTTTTGAGAAAACTTGCTGAGAGTCTGTTGCCTAAGGGAGTCGAAGAATAATGAGCGAAGCATACAACACCCGATCGATCGATACAGGGCTTCAAGTTCGCTTGATGAATCTCGTTTTGGGAGAGGCGTCCGACTTCGAGCGCGATCAACTGCAGCTTTTGATAGGACAGCGAACCGAGTTGGCAGACTACTATCGGCATCTCGAACACTTGCATGGCTTTCTCTGCGAAGTCGGAGAAGGCGAACCAATGATCGATGTCGAACAGTCAACCGCAGAGAATGCGTGGCAGTTGTCCGCCGTTCGGCGCGAACAGTTGTTAGCGGTTTTGGATGGCAAGAAAGAGGATTTGGAAACGAAAGTTATTCTGGCAAATCCGAAGAGATCTATGCCACAGACCCTGCGTTCCAATTGGGTAGCGATAGGAGTGATGGCTGCGGCAGCTTGCGTGTTGTTTGGCTTAATGTTACCCGCGGTACAGTCACACCGAATTGCCGAATCGAGAATGAAAACCTCAAATAGTCTTTATTACCTGAATGACGATATCCAGCATTTCCCAGTTCGTCCTGATACAAGTGAGCCATCGTACCGTAACCGTATCACAGGAAAGACAAACGAGTTGGACGGTCGCAGCATTCCCGATGATGTTGCCGCATACGTACCAAGCGCAAGTCATCCCAGTGCACTTGACTCGCGTTTCTCGCGACGTATTGCTCAAACGCCAACGACGGCAGTGGAAGGATGGATTAAATCTGGAGGTGTGCAAGCGAGCGACAATACGGAAACGAAGTTACGCGCTAATGAAGGAATGGACGCGTCTAGAGTCTGGGACGCGGCTGGTGCAAAGCCGGGTGGAATGGATAGCATGGCTGGAAGGCACGGCGTCGTTGCGAGTGAGTTGAGTAACGGTCTTTCAAGCAACTCGGCTGGCCTTGGTAGCGTTTCTGGTTCTCAACTTGGAACCTCGGACCGTAACCGAAACGAGTCATTGGCCTTTGACTTCATGAACCAGCCACAGTCTGGTGCCCGTTCGGCAATCGATAACTTCAGTTCTCAGATCCAAGCTGAGAAAGCTGTTGCCATTCCTGCCAAACCGAACTCACACTGGAATGACGATGGGATAGCGAACCGTCTTGGCGATTTGGTTGAGTCACCGAAGTCGGAAGTCACGCTGTGGGAAAGGAATGACAGTGGGGTGATTCGAACACCTGCGGAAGTCGCACAAGTTATTACTACGGTATCAGAGCCCGATGGTGGATCGATTTTGCTGGGCGGCATTAAGAAACTTCGTGAGACTCCGCAAAGCGGGCAGCTAAACCGCCTTTTTAGGAATTTCAATGGCCAGGCGGACAATTCACCGACATTGATGATGACCGTCACTCCAAGAATCATTATCCCGGAGGAGGAAGAGGAAGCACTATCTGCTGGAGGTGTTAGGGGATCGACCCTTGTCGATAATTCTGAATCACTTGATCTAGTCGCTACTTTGCAAGAGAAGGAGTCGAAGGGCGATTGGGCAAAGGACTCCCGTGGAGAGCCAGCGGATGCGAAGAATTTGGCGGAAAACGTGACGTCAGAAATGCTCGGCAAATTCATGCGAAATTTACGTGAAGAAGACATTGTAAAGCAGAAAGAACCCTTCCAGCAAAATACGGATTACTTTGATGACGCTCGCATTAAGAAATTGTCGATTCTCGAATCGACCGAGAATGCTGAAAGACGCATTGCGGGCTCAGAGTCGCTACGCGAAAACAAAAGTGGCAATGTCAGTCTTGGTTGGATGTTCAGGCCGGCACCTGCCCCCGAGATCGCGTCCAAAGATTTTGGTAATATCAAATCGGACAGCAAACTGGCTTCACCGCAACAACCAGCGATGCTCGACGAACAATCGGCCGCGGCAGACGCCTTCTCGACGTTCTCGCTACATGTGAGCGATGTTTCGTTCAAGCTTGCTCAAGCTGCGCTCAGTCACGGTCAATGGCCCGAAGCAGCTAAGATCCGGATCGAAGAGTTTGTCAACGCCCTCGACTACCATGATCCATTGCCAAGCGGCAATCAAAAAATCGCTTGCCGTGTTGAACAAGCGATTCATCCATTCCTTATGCAGCGCAACTTGCTGCGTGTTTCAATGCGAACCGCAGCCACTGGCCGCTCGCAGAATACTCCACTTCGGCTGACTATCCTTCTCGATAATTCCGGTTCGATGGAACGTCCAGATCGCCGTCAAGCAGTCCTGCGAGCATTCCAGAATTTAACGCAACAATTGAGCGCCAACGACCAGATCACCTTGATCAGTTTTGCCAGCACACCGCGACTGTTGGCCGACAAGGTTCCCGGTAACGAAGGGGCAAAGCTCTTGCAGTTGGTTGAGACACTACCAAGCGAAGGTGGTACGAACATCGAAGCCGCCTTGTTGCTGGCTCGCGAAAAGGCTGCGGAACAACAACTCGCTAGTGCTCAAAATCGAATCGTGATGTTGACCGATGGCGCTGTCAACTTAGGCAACGCCGATCCCGATAGCCTTGCGAAGTTAGTCACACAAATGCGGGATG
Source organism: Pirellula sp. (assembly GCA_031363425.1). Taxonomy (GTDB): domain Bacteria; phylum Planctomycetota; class Planctomycetia; order Pirellulales; family Pirellulaceae; genus JBKCUI01. The sequence continues at coordinate 885 of JANLUJ010000751.1, read as the reverse complement.
CTGGAATCGCCTTCGACGCAGCAGGAATCAGCGCACAGGATCTCAACGATGACGTGTTGGAGGCCTTAACCCGCCAAGGTGACGGTCGCTATTATCTGCTCGACTCAGCTGCAGCCGCCGGCGAGAGCTTTGCCGCTCAGATCGCCGGTGCACTTCGTCCATCGGCTCAGAACGTGAAAGTGCAAGTGGAGTTCAACCCGAAGCGAGTTGGTCGCTACAAGCTGCTCGGTTTCGAGAAGCATCGACTCAATAGAGAAGATTTTAGAAACGACCAAGTCGATGCGGCCGAGATGGCTGCAGCCGAGGCTGGAGTGGCTGTGTACCAGTTTGAAGCCAAACCCAATGGCAGTGGCGATGTTGGCAGCGTATCCGTGCGATTCCGCGATCTATCGACGGACCAAATGGTCGAACGCCGCTGGCCGATCTTATATGAGTCCAACACTCCAAGATTGGAACAAGCACAAGCGTCAATGCAGCTCGCTGCATCGGCTGCTTTATTCGCAGTCAAGCTCAGCGGTGGAGCATTAGCCGACATCACGGATTTGACGCAATTGCAATACCTGTTAGCGAAGTTGCCAGAACGGATCGCTAGTCAACCACGAGTTCAGCAGTTACGAGCGATGATCGAGCAGGCGCTTGCAATCCACTGAACCGGAGTGCCGTTCGAGTCCGACTGAGTCACCCAAGGCGATCATAAAGACTTTACAGGACTTTGATTCAAGAACGCTCGCAATAAGGCGAGCGGCAGGAAAAAACATACCACGATAGGTAGCTGAATTCGTAAGAATTCAGTTGTTTCTGAATTCTTACGAATTCAGCTACGGTAGTTTTCATTCCGCCGCTCGCAATAAAAGCCGTGAAACGGCGGAAGTATGTAACTGCGGG
>JANLUJ010000734.1:0-1195 GCA_031363425.1 Pirellula sp. | reverse complement strand
CCTTGATTCCACCGGCCGTGGAACATGGGCCTGCACCGATTGCCATCAACACGATCATCAAAAATAGACTAGCGTTGGTGAGGCTCTGAAGTTCGATCGTGTTGAACCCAGCAGTTCGGCAAGTAACGCTTTGAAAAAATGCGATTTGTATCTTCCCATACCACGGAGAATTTTCAATGGCATTGTCCCACTCGAGCGCCAGTAGCATTACGAAGCCAAACGAGATTAGGAAAGCAGTGCCAATCAGCGTCACCTTGCTATGGATATGCAATTCGTACCAAGCAAAGGGTCGTGACCAATTGAAACAGCCGTAAACGTCTAAAATGACTGGGAAGCCGATCCCTCCCAGAACGATCAACGCACATATCACCAAGTTGACGACCGGGTCGTTTTGATACTGGATCAGATTGTCATTGTGTAGTGCAAACCCCGCGTTGCAAAATGCTGAAATGGCATGGAAAGCCGCATGCCAAAGAGCTTTCAACCAAGGATAATCAAAGAGGAATCGAACCCACAATAAAGCTATGCCGATCCCTTCGATGATCGCCGTCGCCAAGAGAACTCGCTTAAGAATCGTCCTAACGTCTGCGTCGTCGCCCGCGCCGAGCGTTTCTGCGATCACAGCACGATGCCTCAGTCCGCTTCGACCTCCGACTTGCATCAGGATGTAAGTTGTCAATGTCATGATTCCAACGCCGCCCAATTGGATAAGTATCAGTATGATCACTTGCCCAAGATTCGAAAAATCGTCTGGCGTACTTCGTACCGAGAGCCCTGTTACGCACAATGCGCTCGTCGCTGTAAAACACGCATCGAGGATCGAAATCGGACGCTCCAAAGACCGGCTCGACAACGGAAGTGCAAGTGCGAAAGTTCCCAGGACAATCACCCCAGCAAACCACAGGCTTGTCACGCGGGCTGGATAGCGAACCAGTGAACCAGCCATTTTAGGCATATAGTCGTCGAAGCGAGTTGAGCTTCGTCCATTTCCACGTCATGATTGCCCTCTGTTTCTTAGGCGAGCCACAGGAGTTGGTTTACCGTAGCTTAGGCCCCTCGCCCGAGTCTCACACGTCCAGGACACAGCCGACAAAAGTAGCAGACACTCTCCGTCGTGCCGTCCGCTGGAGGAAATTGGCAATAATTCCTGGTGAACGGCACATGGAATGTGCCTACTACTTTGACTTTTGTCGGC
>JANLUJ010000733.1:0-4334 GCA_031363425.1 Pirellula sp. | reverse complement strand
CCACTAAACGCCAAACTCGTGAAGTTCGCGCCTCTGTGACCTTCTAGGTCAAACAACTGCTCTAGGTTATCCCAAGTCGGAGATGCAAACCAGATGGTGAGAGTCCCGGCTTTGTTTCCTGTCGCAATTATAGAGTCTTTTCCCGAAGTGGTGATGCGTTCGATTCCTTCACCAATCGGATTTCGAAAAGGCTTTTTGGCGTTGTCCGCCTTTGGATTCACTTCAATGAACTCAAGATAGTCCACTTTCTGCTTTTCAGTATGCACTAAAACGTACCGCACCTGGGGTGCTTCCGCATTTTGGAAATTCTCCACAAAGAAGTTCAACGACTTCGCCTTGGCATCATTTGCGAGGTCCGCATTGCCAATGTCCTTCCTCTCCTCGCCCGTTGCTATTTCGAGCTTGCCGTCGTTGTGGCAGATCGCCAGCGTGGCATCCATAGTCGGGTCCCAAATGGCCAAGGAAATGTTGCCGTACTCTTGGATCGCAACGCCGGTTACCGAATCGACCACCTTGAGTTTCCCGCTTTTAGTACTCAACAATGCTATTTGCTTTGAGTTGGGTGACAGTTGGATTTTGTCGAATCCGTCGGCAGTAAAATCCATTTTCTTCCAACTTGGAACATCCGCATCGGTTAGTTCGAATCGCCAAAGCGAACCGCCGTTGTGTAAAGTCACAATCATGTTCCCATCGCGATTGCTACTGGTATCAACCAGCTTTGTATTTCCAAGACTTTTTAATTGCGTTGATTCATCTTGCAAGTCATAAACGACCCCCGATTTCGTGGATACGAATGTGTGGTTGCCAGACTTGAACCGAGCCAACACTCTATCGCTGCTTGCGTTGTTCATGTCAAATCCACTGTGGACTCTCGGCGAGAGTTTCGCCTGGCCATCCGTTGCATCGCCTAACCAGCGGGTTCCAGAGCCAGACATTTCCGTTACTTGTGGTTTCGCTTTTCCAGCAGGGAAATCAAAAACGGCCCCGCTAAAGGTTCGCCCTAACCTCGCATCCGAACTTTGTGCACTTCTAACATTTACGAAAAGCCGGTCTATCGAATTCTCAACGCGAGCGGTCTCCATATCCATATCGTAATGAAAGCCAGTTCTCCAAAGGCTCTTTGGTTTCTTGTTGTCTTCAGGCAATTCACTATTCCATACAACACCGGATAACGATTGACCACCCAACAAATCATAAGCTCTCAGGAAACCGTCTGTGTATGCAACAAAGAATCGATTGCCATCCTGCGACCATACCCCTTTAAGTGGAAATCCATCTTTGTCGTCGGTCATCAATTCATGTTTCGATGACCAAGAGTCTGAGTCGGATCGGTTCCATAGCCATGTCAAACCAGATCGCTTGACCATTGCTACTAGCGACTTGTTTCGTGGATTGGTGACAGCAAAAGAAGTCCCCCGTTTCGAACTTTGAAAAACTTCGCGTCCATCCAGCGTTACGATTCGCGTTTCCAGATCGCTAGAGATGAGCATCTCATTGCCATCATTTAAGAGGGAAATGCGTGGCTCGATGTCCTCGGCTTTCCCATATGCATCTACTGCCTTTTTTCTCGACCAGCGATGAAGCATGTTACCAGTCTTTTGGTCCCAGACACAAAACTCAAAGTCGTGCGATTCATCATTCAAGTACCGCTTTTCTGCATTCTCTAGTTTGGCTGATGTGATAACGACCCCTTGGTTCATATCGACTGCCGAATCAACGTACACCGCACCCGGCGTATGACCAAAGTAACTCCATCGTTGCTCATCCATTTTCTTGGTTTTGCCAGTTTGCAAATTCCATAGATCGACAACACCATCGGCAGTAATCGAGATCGCTTGATCGCGCTTTCCTCGACCAAAAACTCCGACCACGGGTACTGCGTAGTCCTCTTGCTGGCCGGCCTCAGAAATACGTGTCAGTTGCCGACGTTGCTTTTGACGTTCGACATTCCAGGCAACCGTTGTACCGGAATCATCCACCCCAAGAATCAGACCCTTGGAAATAAACTGTGCATTTACAAGATTGGGGGTCGATGTCGACTTGCTCGGTACGCCACTCAAATACGTGTCATAGCTCATTTCACCTTGGTTATCGACTAACCAAACGTGCGCCACCGGCTCCTTGTCGCTAATCGACATGACGGCTTGTCCATCGTTGCTGGAAATCATTCGCGATATAGCAGCGCGATGCTTCGGAGGTAGTTTATCTTTAGCAATATTCAAAGTGATTTTATTGACATTGCTATTATTGCTTTGGGTAAGTTCGCCCATAGTCAATGTCCCATTGCCACTTGCCAACAACAATCGATTTCCATTCTGCAAATAAACCGCGGCCGTCAAGTTGTCTTTCAACTCATTTGGCATTTCGATCAATTGTGCCTTCTTGGTTTTGACATTCAATTCAAACAGTTGGAGTTTTCGGCCAAAATTAGACGAGGCCAAAATCCTTTCGGAGTCGATCCACTGAAGTTCTTTTAAACTTCCTCGCATTTCAGGAAAATTTATTCCATTATCCGTGGCAAGCCCGGACCAACTTCCTCCAGCTGGCAAAATGGAAACTCCACGATTGATGCCGATTGCTATCTTAGAGCCGTCTGGGCTGTACTTGAGCGCCTGAAAGGACCAGTTGGCTAAAGCCGTCGCTTCGATTGGTTTTTGTTTCGCGGCCAACGGCCAGAAATAGGACTTACTACTTTTCTTGTCCGAAGTGCTTGTGGTTACGATCGCTTCATCTCCATTTGGAGAAATTGCAATTCCGTCTACACCGTCTGGGAACTTGTGCGAGGCGGTATCGTCGACAATGAGTCTGCCTGCTTCGTAGCGCAGTATTTTCGCCATCCCCTGGGCTGTTCCAAAAATCCCAACCATGGCTTTGGGAGCAAAATCCATCGCCGTTGTGGCTTCGCCAATCGGTTGTTGAGGAAGGTCAGCATTGGTCAACAATTTCGCCCGCTGCAGGGCGAACGTATCGAAATTCGGGGTCTTAGTTCCAAACTCGGATTCTTCCGAAGGCTTTAACGACTGTAGGATACCCGAAAGCAATCCGCTTGAGTTTTGGATATCCAACTGCTCGATTCCAAGTTTTGCTTTACCAAGTTTTGATGCAGAGTCGCTTAGCTTAATTTTGGCAGCTCGCTCCTGAGCGATGAGCTGAGCGGAAACAGCTTTGGCTTCAGAGACTACCGATTTTGCTAAGGCATCCCTAGCAATTCTCTCGTCCTCTTTTGATTTCGTCTCGGCCGCCCTCGCCAGCATTTCATCTGCTTTTGATTTCGCTTCGGCCGTTCTTGCAATCATTTCGTCCTCTTTTGATTTCGCTTCGGCCGCCCTCGCAATCTTCTCGTCTTCTATTGATTTCGCTAAAGCCGTCCTTGCAATCATTTCGTCCTTTTTTGATTTCTTCTCAGCGTTCCTTGCGTTTTCTGTTTCCTCTTTGGCAATTGCTGTCTGGGATGCTTCCCCCTTCCATTTCAAGAATGCGAAGCCAGCTAAACCAGTAGCAATACAAAGAAAGGCAAGCACTGCAACGGCGAATGTTCGCATCAACGCCTTGAATCTCGATTCCCGCTGCTGAACGACAAGTTTCGCTTTTACGGCTTTGTCGTAGACCTTGGCTTCTTCTTGCTCGTTGCGATCGAGAGTTTGGACTGCCAAGTCATAGTCACCTTTGTCGAAAGCGCATTGTCCGTAGGCAAGCCTGGCCTTTTGCAAGCCTATGGCTGCGGGCTTATTGCCATCCCACAATTCGAGGGCATCGCGAAATCCAAATACGGCACGCGTGAAGCGATCGTAGTCCTTCGATGTAGCAGCCGCTTCGGCTAGATCCTCGGAACGATTGGCTAACGCAATACTCTCAGCGTGCCGCGTGACCTCTTGCAGCGCTTCTTGCATTTCCTCGACGGTTGCATAACGATGGCTTGGCTCGGTGGCCATGGCACGATAAGCGATCTCGAGCAATGGATCGTCTTTGTCGGTTGGGGTGATCTCGTTTCGAGTGGCCGCCTTCAGCCGATCCATGGAAGTCCGTCCAATGTGTGGTGGCCCTCCAGTGACAATTTGAAATAGGATGCCACCCAACAAGTAAATGTCGCTTGGCTTTCCGATTTTGCTTCGTTGATTGAGCGCCATCTCGGGAGCCATAAAATCCGGCGTTCCACCAAAAGGTCCTGGCTTTTTCTTTGACTGGTCAACAGCCAATCCCCAGTCGGTCACATAGACTTCACCGAACGTACCGAGCATTACGTTGGCCGGTTTCAGATCCCGGTGGATTACACCCTTGGAGTGAGCAAAGGCCACTGCGTCAACCATTTTGGAAAATATCTCAAGGTTCTCTTC
>JANLUJ010000700.1:0-10328 GCA_031363425.1 Pirellula sp. | reverse complement strand
GAGCGAAATGCGAGTTTCGTTGTTGTTCGGATACCTGCCATGAGTCGTGAGAGTACCATCCTCATCTGCGAGCAGGAATGCAACAAACGTAGCCTTTGTTCGATTTCTAAGGACTTCAATGGCCAACGTCACCACTTCGTCAGGTGTCGTCAACGAAATACAACGAATTGAAAGCTGGTGCAAGTCGGACAAATCCTCGGTTCGACCCGCCTTGCGAAGCGAAAGGAATGCGGACATTCCCGATGCAAAACCGTCTGGCGCGCTCCCGATTCTGTCGCCTCGCAAGTCATGTGAGAGATTAATGCGCTCGACGGTGATATCTTCGTTGAGCGTATCGTCGACGAACTGAAGTTCGGTATTGCCGATGCGTATGCGATTTCCATGCGCCAAAACCGCTGTGTCCACCTTCGATCCATTAATGAGTGTGCCATTGCGTGAGCCAGCATCCAGTACGCGCCAGTGCGATTCCCGGAAAACTAATCTTGCGTGTACACGAGAGGACTGAGGGTCGTTGAGCTGGATATGACATTCCAACCCGCGACCGATCTTATTTTCGATTGCTTTGTCCAACGAGAAACGAGCGTCCAACTCTCGGCCTCGTGTAATGACCAGGTACGTCGACATCGGTAGTGTGTTTAGCGGTAAGTATGTGGCTTTCAGAAGTATACGCCAGCCTGTCTCATTTTGCTACAACCTTGCAGAACTCTACTGTTCCAGCCCTGCGTTTCAATGATGTGAAAGCTTTTCCGCAATGAAATCACTGGGGTGAGTTTGATTTGACATCCCAGTCGCGCCCGGAGAAAACAAAGTACGCTCAACCCGCCGCAGGTCACTCGTGCTGAGAGTGACCTACTATCTACCAGATCTTGAGATATCATCTTGCAAATCAATTGCCATTCATGAGCATGCCACCCCTCGCATTCTGGAGTTGTTCAACTTTGCAAGCAAAAATCGTGTTGTTGCCGGGAGATGGAATCGGTCCCGCAGTCATTCACCAAGCTCACCGCGTCCTCCAAGCTGTCGCATCCCAGTTTGGGCATCAATTCGAGTTCTCCGAGCACATCATTGGCGGAATCGCTATCGATCAGACAGGTGACGCGTTACCCGACGCGACGACAGCCGCATGCAAAGCCTCCGATGCGATCCTGTTAGGAGCCGTTGGCGGACCAAAATGGGACGATCCGAATGCGAAAACTCGGCCCGAGGCTGGCTTGCTCAAGATCCGTAAAGAGCTTGGACTATTTGCAAATCTTCGACCCATTGTGACTTTTGAGGAATTGCTCGATTCTTCTCCCCTCAAACGGGAAATCATCGAGGGAACCGATATCCTTTTCTTCCGCGAGCTCACTGGCGGCCTCTACTTCGGACCATCTGGACTAGAGGAATTGCCCGACGGGCAGCAGCGCGCGTTTAGCACTGCGGTTTACACAACATCTGAAGTAGAGCGGATCGTACGCATGGCGGCGCAGGCTGCTTTGAAACGCCGAGGCAAGCTAACGATGGTGGACAAAGCCAATGTGCTCGAGGCATCGCGCCTTTGGCGCCGCGTTTCTGCAAAAATCATGAAAGAAGAGTTTCCGTCGATTGCATACGACGTCGTTTTGGTCGATTCCATGGCCATGCATTTGCTTAGTCGCCCCACCAGTTTCGACGTCGTTGTGACAAGCAATATGTTCGGCGATATCTTAACCGATGAAGCCTCGATGCTGCCCGGCTCTCTCGGAATGCTTCCAAGTGCGTCACTCGGTTCGAGCGGTCCAGGCCTCTACGAACCGATCCATGGTTCAGCGCCCGATATCGCCGGCAAAGGCATTGCGAATCCGTTAGCAACGATTCTCGCTGCCGCTATGTTGCTAAGGCATTCTCTCGGTCTGGAGAAGGAAGCTGCCACAGTGGAAGCGGCCGTAAAAAAAGTTTTAGCTGCCGGACATCGAACTGCTGACTTGGTGCGTCGAGGTGAGCCATCACTTGGGACGATCGCCATCACCGACCACGTCCTGAAGTCCATGGTCTGATGATTTGCCCCTACTGCTCACTGCTCTGCGACGCAGATGACCTAAATACTATTCAATGCGATAGACGATCGACGTCGCTGTTAAAGTTCAAGTCCTTTCGTTCAAAAAACGGAAGCTTTCAGTCCGTGGATAGGCTTGCAATTGCAAAAGAATCATTGCGGCTGTCTAAACGTATACTTGTCACTGGACGTATTGCAAGTGTCGCCACTGCAAGAGCCGCAGTTGCGTTCGCCGTCAAGCATAACGCAACGATCGACTGCGCTGAATCTGGTCACGTTTTCAAAAACGCACTCGCGATCCAGCGATCAGGACTAAATTCAGTCTCATTGGCGGAAGCCCGCGATCACTCTGACATTATCATTGTCCTTGGAAACGATTCAATGCTTTCCGCGGTCCCACGTATGCCGTTTGCTTTGCGTACTGGAAGCCCCCGACCGCAAACAGCCTTATTGTTGGGTGAATTCAACGTGGCGGCGACCGAAGCCTGGAGACAAGCGGGATTCGACACTTGGTCTGTACCCTGCGCCATAGGTTCCATTCCAAGCGCTCTCTCGCAATGGTCGCGCTGGTCATACGGCAATCCGGGCGGTTCCCTATCGGCTAAATCTTTAACCAATCCACTCTTTGAACAATTGGCTCGGGCTCAGTACACTACCGTGTTGTGGTCTGCCGAAAACTTGCAGATAGACCAAGCGGACCTTTGGGTTGAACGTTTGTTGCAATGGATCGCAGGTCGCAATGACATTGGTCGGTGCGCGGCTTTGCCATGGGCATCCATGGACGCGACCTTTCAACAAGTCTGTACCTGGCTGACCGGCTTCCCGGGCAGAGTTGTTTTCCGAAATGGTGTGCCGGGATACGATCCACAGAACAATAGCTACGAGCAATGGATCGCACGAACTACGGTTGATAGTAGCCCTGGCACGCTAATCGTTTTAATCGATGAAACGGTGGCTGCAACTCCGTTCGTAGATCCGATGGTTATGCAAGCCGCCGGCGTAAACACAGTGATTGAGCTGACTGGAAATTCCGAACGATTCCCAACTGCAATCGCTGGCGTGGAGACGAGCGCAGACATGTTCCGCGCCGACCTAACTTTGCTCGCACATGTTTTTCCCTCGAGCAGTCTTGATTCAAGCGTAAAGTCCGCAGCCACGTGGTTAGAGAGGTTGACGACGTGATCACTCGACTTCATGGTGCCGTTTGCATAGACGGAGTAGGCAAGACCGAGATTCGCGATTTGGTTCTGAATGGACAATCTCTTTGCTTGAAAATCCCCAAGGGCGCGAAAGCTGACGCTGAGTACCATTTGCCTAATCACATTGTGGTAGCCGGTGGTATTGATCTTCATACGCATATCGGTGGTGGCAAAGTCAATATCGCTAGACTTTTGCTACCCGAAATGGTGCAACACCATCCGTCCAAACAGGAACAATACGATCTAGAACCATGTTGGATTGCGCCTCTCAGTTCTCCTGTTCCGGGCACATGGGAGACGGGCCGTCGCTATTTGGAAATGGGATACACGGCATGCTTTGAGCCAGCGGTGCTTCCCGCCAATGCTCGGCATGCGCATGCAGAAATGGCCGACACACCTTGGCTCGATACTGGTGGTTATCTGCTACTTGGCAATGACAGATTGCTATTGGAGTGGATTCGCGATGGAGTACCGCAACAGCAAATCAATGACTATGTTGGCTGGATGGTCCACGCGCATCAATGCTGCGCAGTGAAGGTGGTCAATGCTGGTGGCATCGATGCGTTCAAGTTCAATCAGCGGCATCTAAGTGTCGATGACAGACATATTCATTTTGGCATAACTCCGCGGCAAATCCTAAGTTCTCTTTCACTGGCTGTCGAGTCACTTGGGTTTTCCCATCCGCTGCATGTGCATTGCAGCAACCTCGGTTTGGCTGGAAACATCGCGGCAACCATGGCCACGATCGATGCAGTCGAAGGCCGACGATTGCATCTCGCACACGCGCAGTTTCACTGCTATGGAACCGACGGCCCTCATGGTTACAGCTCGGCAGCAAAGTTGTTGGCAGATCGCGTCAATGCCGAGACGAATTTATCGATAGACGTCGGCCAGGTTCAATTCGGACAGACGGTTACGCTATCCGGGGACACAATGCACCAATTTGCCAATCGCGCTCTGGCTCGACCTCGCAAGACAATCTTTCAAGACTTGGAATGCCAAGCAGGATGCGGCGTGCTGCCCTTTCGCTATCGCCAAGACCAATATGTGCATGGACTACTTTGGTCCATTGGAATCGAATTGTTTTTGCGAGTCGAAGACCCGTTGCGAATCTTCTTGACGACGGACCATCCGAACGGTGCTCCATTCACTGCCTATCCGCATCTCATTCGGTTACTGATGGACTACGATTTTCGAATGTCGATCTTCTCGCGGTTGCATCCAGACATGCAAAAATCGAGTTCACTGCCATCGCTCACGCGGGAATACACGATGGAAGAAATCGTCAAGATGACAAGGCTTGGCCCCGCCAAAGCATTGGGACTGAAGAATCGAGGGTCATTGTGCGAAGGAAACCTTGCCGACATTGTCGTGTACGAACGCTGCGAAAACCCGGAGCAAATGTTTGCTCGTCCACGGATGGTTTTTCGGCGAGGAACACTTGTCTTTAGCGATGGACTGTTTCTTGCGGATGCAGTGAAGTCAACTGTCGTCGCGAAATTGCAAGTGGACTCCCAAATGGAAACATTGCTTAAGCAGATTTGGAAAAGTAGATACGGCTATTCGACCGAGCTGATCGTTGTCCATGCTGACGAGCTGCGTTCGGATCACAGAACGGTGGAATGGACGTAGGTTACTCTTGCGGAGCTTCATTCGTGCTCATGCTTAATGAAATGGTGCTCGTGCTCGCCATCGAACGATTTTTCGGTGTAATGCAGGCTGAATCGGAAAAAAATTTTCTTCTTTTCGAGAATCATCATTCTCAGGAATTGGTTAACATTGTTTTTGCACCCCCACATCCTTTGCATAGCGAGCACTAAAAAATGCGTACGGTCATCCAAAAAAGATTCCGGTACACCCAGCTTATATTAGGATTAGGATTGGTCTTGTTCACCGCTGGCTGCGGCAATCCAACCAACGTAGGAAAGTCTGCAACCCCGGCGCCGACTGAAGTTATACAGCTCACAGATCCAAAATCCGCGCAGATTGAAACACCAAGCGCAGCTGCTCCGATTCCCCGTGGCAAGCTCAGCTTCTACACCGTGGACCACTACGGCGATGATCGCAACGTAGAGGACGATCTGAAAATGACGATGGCCAAAGCAGCAATCGAGAAGAAACGGATACTATTGCAAGTCGGTGGAGACTGGTGCGGTTGGTGCAAGCTGTTAACTGCATTCATTGAAAAAGAGGAACCAGTTCGAAGCTCTCTCGAACGAAACTACCTGCTAATGAAAGTTACGTATACCCCGAAACAAACAAACGAAGCATTTCTTTCAAAGTACCCGAAAATCAAAGGCTATCCTCATTTATTTGTGCTAGATGCCGATGGCAGTCTCTTGCACTCTCAAGACACAACACCGTTGGAAGAAGGAAAAGGATACAGCCAAGAACGAGTGCTCGCGTTTCTAGAATCTTGGAAGCTTTAGCAATGCAGCCGGCTAAACGCCCCGCAATGCGCAATGACTTGGTTAGATAAGATGACTTGGTTAGATAAAAAGCCCGAACGATCCACCGGGCAAGGAGGTTGTACAGCTTGTGCTCAATGGCATTCACATTCGGACATGTGAGCCGCTGAGCGCTAGCCGCGGGTGACTTAAATTCAGTGAAATTGCGTCGTTACACCGGCGGCTAGCGCCTTGCCGCTCACAAAGTGAGTGCCATTTGGCTTGTCCTGCTGGATTGTTCTGCTTCCAAGCTAAACAAGGCGAACGGCCCCACGTTTTTTTGAAAGCAACGGAAGGCCGGAAGTCCTCTCAGCGCCACTAGCAACTAAACTCGGTTGATCTCGTACCCTTTGCGTTGTTCTCTCGCAAAGAACTTGGCGGCCTCTTCGTCGCCAACGATCTTCTCGGCCTTGGGATCCCACTTGATCACGCGATTAAGCCTAGCCGCAATCGCGGAAAGGTGACATGTCCCCATGGCTTGAACGTGAGTAAAGACGTCGCTCATCGGAAGTCCACCTTCGCGAATACAACGGAAGAAGTTGTTCTTGTGCCCTTCATGTGGCTTGCCTTTATAAAGTCTTGCAATGTCTTCGTCAGTAAACGCGTCTTTGTCCCAGTTCTCTTCGATCGGTTTGCCGGCAATCTTTCCGCGACTGACAAAGATGCGTCCTTTGTCCCCTTCGAATAGGATGCCATTGCCGACGGAACGTGGCGTGTCGGCATCGGCTTCCTTGTTGCCACCGCTTGTTACATTCAACGTGACGCCGCTAGCGTACTTGCATTTGACGACATAGTCGTGCGCAGTGTTATAGCGAAGGTCGCTCTTTGGATATCCGTGCTCGTAAGCTACTGGGTGCTTGGCGTCGGTGCCATCGATTTCGATTGGGCCTCGGCCTTCTTTGTCTTCGCCTAACGCCCAAGTAGCAATGTCGATATGGTGAGCGCCCCAATCGGTAAACTTGCCACCGCTGTATTCGTACCACCAGCGGAATTGATAATGGCATCGTTCCTTAATGTAATCAACCTTGGGTGCTTGGCCGAGCCACATATCCCAGTTAAGGCTGTCTGGGGGAGTTGTCTTAACGAAGTCCTCTTTCGCGACATCGCCGCCACCGATGCTGCACGTAACCGTGTGGATCTTTCCGAGAAACCCTTTCTGAACCATATTAACTGCGCGAAGAAACAAATTCTTGGCATCCCGCTGTTGAGTGCCGACGGTAAAAACCAACTTCGGATACTTCTTGCATGCATTGCGAATGAGTTGATTCTCTTCCAGAGTCAATGTCAGCGGCTTTTGGCAGAATACGTGCTTGCCAGCTTGAAGTGCTTCGACGGCGATCTTCACGTGCCAGTGGTCGCAAGTCACAATGCTAACGACGTCGATATCCTTTCGATCCAGAATCTTGCGATAGTCTTCGTAAGCATCGGCTTTGCCTTTGCCGATTTTATCATCGTTCTTAGCTTTTTCTAAGTGGACCTTCTCGACGTCGCATACCGCTAAAATATCACCGAATCGACTATGCCCCTGAGCATCGCCAGAACCCATGCTACCAACGCCGATGCAACCGATATTTGGACGGTCGTTTTTTTCCTGGTTCGCAAAGGCCCTTTCGGTCCAGCTGAAGTACGGGACCGAGGCCCCCAAGGCAGACGTCGCGGCAGTTGTTTTCAAAAAATTACGTCGGGACCGTTTGGACTGAGTCATGTGAGGTATCCAGGAAAGTAATTTGCGGGGTATGTGGCAGGGATCTGAATATAGCCTCTAGCAAATAGGATTTCCAGTGCGGAACAGAGGTCATCAAGAGTTTGAGATGCTTTTGGGCGAGGGGGCCATGCTACCAATGCTGCTCCGCATTTCCGTCCAACACGCTAAAATATTCGGATCGCGTCGCGCTTTTGCGAGGCCCCTTTCGCTGCTTTTTCCGGACATGATCTCATGGCATTGCGAGTTCTTTCCATCGCGTTCTGTTTAACCAAGACGAGCCCAACTGTCGCCGGTTTCTGTTTGGCGATTCTCTGCTCGGGATCTCTCCTCGCGCAAGACGCAAAACAAACAACACAAGCCTCGAGAACTGCCTGGACGAATTCTCAGTTGAAGGGGTCCCCTGAAGCTCCGTTGCCATTGGCAATTGAACCGGTATTTCCTGGCGTCAAGTTCTCTGACCCGATGCATGTGCGTTGGCAAGCTGACGTAGGACGCTACTTTGTATGTGAACTGGGGGGCAAAGTTTGGAGTTTCCCACACGATGCTGGAGTCAAATCCGCCGACCTCGCGATCGATCTCAAAGCGTCGCTCAAGTCCTTTGACGCGGAACGCAGCAACGGCTGCGACAGTCTTTATTCACTCGCATTCGATCCGGAGTTTTCCAAAAATCGATTCGTTTACTTATGCATTATTCTATCGAATAAAACTGGCAAACCATTGGCAGATGGTAGCCGCATTTCGAGATTTCGGGTGACTGAGGAACAGCCTCCTCGCATTGATGTCGATAGTGAACTGCCGATCATTACCTGGCTTGGTGGCGGTCACAACGGTTGTGATATCGCGTTCGATGCATCGGGCTGCTTGCTCTTTAGCACTGGGGACGCAACCGATCCAAGTCCGCCCGACCAACTCAAGACCGGCCAAGATATCAGCGACCTGCTCTCTAGCATCCTGAGAATCGACGTCCGTGGAGCGACCGCGGAAAAGCCTTACAAAATTCCCGACGACAATCCATTTCGCCACGTCGTCAATGCGCGAGGCGAGGTTTGGGCTTTTGGATTTCGCAATCCATGGCGTATCTCGATCGATCCACCGACCGGACAATTGTGGTTAGGCGATGTTGGATGGGAGAAATGGGAGTTGGTGCATCGTGTTGTTCGGGGAGGAAACTACGGCTGGAGCGTACGCGAAGGTCATGAACTCATACAGCCCGATCTTCCGCTCGGACCCGGTCCTATTTTGCCAACGCGAGTCGCTCTGCCCCATACGGATGCTGCCTCGATCACTGGCGGATTTGTTTATCGCGGTACCAATTTAGCTGCAATCCAGGGCCAGTATCTATTCGGCGATTGGATCACCGGACGTATATGGTCGTTGCCTTTGGATGACACTAGTCCGCATCGCGAAGTCGCAAGTGGCCAGCTTCGCATTATCGCATTCTCACCCGACCGTGACGGCGAGCCATTGGTCGTTAATCACTTCAACAAAACGACCCTTTTCAAACTGGTGACCAATGGTGACTATGCTTCTGAATTAGCCAATATGCAAAATTTTCCTCGGCGGTTGAGCGCTACGGGCCTCTTTCGCAACGTGTCAACTCAAGAGACGAATCCAGGCGTGCGAGAATTCGCCATCAATCAGCCGCAATGGCAGGACGGCGCCACTGGAAAGTATCTTTTGGCATTACCTGATCTTAAAAAAATAATCGTATTCAAGGATCCACAACCGGTTGACTCGGTGGCGATGTTCAACAGTCGACTGCATTATCCAAGCGGAACGGTTCTCGCAAAAACCTTGGGGTTTCCCTCGCATAATATCGAAACTCAGTTGCTGCATTTCGACGGACGGCTTTGGCACGGATACAGTTACGTTTGGAATGCAGACCAGACCGACGCAGAATTAGCTCCTGCAGCAGGAATGGAACTGACACTACCTGGCCGCGATCAACAACGCTGGCGCGTGCACAGTCGCAGCGAATGCATGCAATGCCACAACCCGTGGCCTGAGAACACCTTGGCATTTACGCCGGAACAATTGCATCAACCCAACATGGGGGATGATTCCCAGTGGCTCAAGCTGGTCCGACAAGGCTTCGTTGAGACACAAGATGGCCAGCGCCGAACGATTGAACCGGAAAAGTGTGTGCGCAAAGCTTTGAGTTCATCATCAAGTGATCCGATCGACTTGCGAGCGCGTTCTTATTTGCACGCAAACTGCGCACACTGCCATCAAAACGGAGCGGGCGCTGCCGTTGCGTTGTCTCTCAAGATTAGCGATAGCGATAGGGAATTGAAGGCAATTCGTGTCCCTCCAACCAAGGGGGATCTTGGATTAAAGGATGGCCAATTGATCTCACCGGGAGATGGTTTGCGGAGCGTACTCCTTTGCCGTATGGCGTCCAGTTCTACTGGCCGCATGCCCCACATCGGATCGCGCGAAGTGGACTTCGAGGCCGTGACGTTGATTAGCAATTGGATCAATGGCATGGTCGATTCAAGCGTCACCCCTAAAGCCGACAAAGCCGTTGACGCAATGCTTTTGGCGGATGGGATTCTCAAGTCTATTGCGTTGAGGAATTCGGCATCGACTACTGATGAGGGAACGCATGAAGAACTTTTGCGCCGGGCGATGGAGCTTTCCATCGAACTGGCTCGCAACCATTCGCAAGCAAATACTTTGCCATCCAACCTCATCTTAAGTCTGGCAAATGTACCCGATCCTTTGATCAGCAGCCTCTTCGAAGCCTTTGTGCCCGCGAGTCAGCGGCAACGGCGTCTTGGTCCGGGTGCGACCTATGCAGAAATAGCGGATATCAGTGGCAGGGCTGCGGCTGGCGAAGTTTGGTTCTTTGATCAAGCTAGATCGCAATGCGCCAAATGCCATCGGGTTGGAGAGCGTGGCGGACAAATTGGCCCAGACCTGTTGCACATAGGTAAGAAATTATCGCCATCGCAACTGTTTGA
>JANLUJ010000674.1:0-2027 GCA_031363425.1 Pirellula sp. | reverse complement strand
CCATTCATCAGCCTTGCACAAAAATATTCGAGAAAGGACATTGCCCGTGGATGACTTCCGAAGAATACCTGACCATGAAGTAACTCCACCCAGCGTGTATTTCAATCGTCGCAATTTTATGCGAACGGGAGTTGCCGTTGGTAGTGTGGCATCGTCGACAAGCATTTATCGATGGTTCAATCCAACCAGCGTGCTTGAAAAGAACGCCGGTCCAACTGTTGAAGTCGACCAGATCGTTGAAAGCGAACAGGAATTGCTCGATCGAGGTTGGCGCGTCAATGAAGAAAAGACGTCCGAGCGAAATATCCTGAACTACAATAATTTTTACGAGTTCACGACGCAGAAAGAGGCAGTAGCTGCGGCGGCTGCAAACTTCAAAACGGATGGATGGCAGATCGTCATCGATGGCCTAGTCAGTAAGCCCATGACTATCTCCATCGAGGAACTTCACGCGATTAGCCGCCCGCAAGAACGCGTCTACCGAATGCGGTGTGTCGAAGCCTGGTCGATGGTGATACCCTGGGTAGGCGTACCGCTTGCCCATTTGATCGAAGCAGTTGGTCCTATGTCGAATGCAAAGTACGTTGCCTTCGAAACCTTGCTCGACCCATCGCGAATGCCTGGGCAAAAGAGCAGCGTTCTCCAATGGCCCTACATCGAGGGGTTGCGCATGGACGAGGCAATGCATCCTCTAACGCTGCTCGCGACCGGAATCTATGGCAAGGCATTGCCACCACAAGACGGAGCGCCAGTACGATTAGTAACGCCCTGGAAGTATGGATTCAAGGGGATAAAGTCGATCGTTAAAATCAATCTCGTGTCGGATCAACCGACCACGAGTTGGGGGCGATTTGCGCCCAACGAGTATGGGTTCTTCGCAAACGTGAATCCGCACGTAGACCATCCACGCTGGAGCCAAGCGACAGAACAACGAATCGGTGAATCTGGCCGACGAAAGACCCTCCTTTTTAACGGCTACGAGCAACAGGTTGCGGAAATGTACTCGGGAATGGATCTACGTAAGCACTATTAGTATTATCGCAGGACAGGTTGCCGCCTGTTGGACCACTGGAATCGCGGGCTGGCTGCCTGTACTACGTCGAAGGCCATTGCAATGGGTTCATTGAATTTCTACCGATACCTCTTGATCGTCAATGCCGCAGTACCTTTGTTCGTGTTGCTATGGGATGCTTATCGAGGACAACTAGGTGCGAATTCAGTTAACTATGCCTTGCATGTCACCGGAATCTTGTCGCTTGTTTTTCTGTTCTTGTCGTTGATGATGACTCCCATGCGGTGGATAACTGGCTGGGGCGGTTGGGTAGCATTTCGAAGATCCCTCGGCCTTTTTGGTTTTGTCTACTCGCTTTTGCATGTTGCAATCTATATTGGATTTGATCGCAGCTTGAGTCTTGCAAGCACACTGGAGGAGATATGGATGCGTCGTTTTCTGCAGGTCGGAACCGCAGCCGTTTTTCTTATGATCCCTTTGGCGGTGACTTCGACCAACGCCATGATCCGAAGGGTCGGTCCCAAGAATTGGAAACGGCTTCATCGGAGCGCTTACTTCGTTGCTATTCTTGGAGTGGCTCACTATTACCTATTGGTCAAGTCGGATATTCGTCAACCCGTCGCTTTTGCTTTTGCCTTGGCTGTATTGCTTGGCGCTCGCGTAGCCCATTACTATTTCGAGCCTCGCCAAGCAGCCAACAAAAAAAAGCGAACCGCACCGACCTTCTCAGCGAGTCAACCGCGGAAGGTTCGCAAGTTCTGGAAGGGAGAACTCAGGGTGATTTCTTTGCTCCAAGAAACACCGGACGTGAAGACGTTTCGTCTGGCTGCAATGGACGGTGGCGAATTGCCTTTCGAGTTTTTGCCCGGCCAATTTATGAATTTGCAATTGAACATCGACGGAAAAACGGTCAACCGATCGGTAAGCAAACCATCTAAGCTGTTTGCGATGTTAGCAGGCAGACAGGACTTGGATTTGTACGATATCATCGCGAGGCAACAAAGCAATTGCGATT
>JANLUJ010000666.1:0-3576 GCA_031363425.1 Pirellula sp. | reverse complement strand
TCGTCTTCCGTCAGTGCTCCCGCGTCCCTCAGTTTTGCGAGTCGTTCGATCATGGAAAATAGGTCCTCGCTTGACATCGAACTTTTTACGCTTTGCGAAAGTGGACTTGCAATTGGTTGATTGGATGTAGGCGAATGCGGTTCCATGGTGTGCATGAGCGGTGCGACTGGCGGGCTTACTTGAATCGGTTCTTGGATTGGAATCGACGCTTGAACAGGAACACCAACCGCCACGCCACTTACTAACGGCAATGTACGCAAGTCAACATTGCCGTACTGACTTGTGAAGCCTACTCCCGCAACGCCACCCTGCTGTTGTGAGACGCCACCAATGTTATGATCCAATGTGTCGTATACCGTAACGCTTTGACCGTCTGAGATTGCGAGCCTATGCATGCCAGCGAAATAAGCGTAGCGATACTGATTTTGACTACCGCTCGTATTGGGTGAACCTAAATCCGAGGGCCACCATTGGCTTGTGTTGCTTGAACCTGGCGGAGCCGGAGGAACAACCTGCATGTTTTGGCCAACTACCGCCGACGACAACTCGCCACAGATGCCGTCCACTTTGGACTTGAGTTGGTAATTAAACATGTCTCCAACCATGGTCATGCCCCCACGCATCCATTGGCCGCTTCCGCCCAGCTCGTAGATGTTGAATTGAGCCATGGTTCCGTTACCTCGCAGAATCGAATCGAGCATCATCGAGACCGCGTCGACACTGGCCCCATATCGGTTCGCGACGTCACTGACTAGTTTCTCGCCTTGTTCTGTCCAACGCGCCATCTGTTTCCCTGCATAATACTAAGCTTGAGATAATTAACACGAATGAACTATAAACGAAATGCGGTCTGGTAAAAAGCAGTAACTCCGGAGCAAGCGATTACAAGATTGCTAGCGATCACGGGAGCGGGACGACGAATATGGGGATATTTCCTAAGAATTGGGATGTTCAAGCTCCTTCTTTTGCTGAAAAACGAAGTTCCTGGTTTCTTGCGACTTCTGCAACTCAAGGCATAGCGTAGAGTTTGACGGTTGAATTGGTTCATACTCCCAATAGGGTGACGACATGTGCGGAATAGTGGGCTACGTTGGCAAGAAAGAGGCAACTCCTTTTCTCCTCGGTGGGCTTCGTCGACTCGAGTATCGCGGATACGACAGTTCCGGCATTGCTACTTTGAAGCACAATGGGGGTAACTTTCAACTCAATCGTGCGGTGGGGAAAATCGACCGATTGGCCGAGTTGCTTGCTCAGTCCCCAATGACCGGATTCACCGGCATAGGCCATACGCGCTGGGCCACACACGGGCCAGCCACCACTGAGAACGCGCACCCGCATATCGGAGGCCGCGGTCTTGTAGCGGTGGTTCACAATGGCGTAATCGAAAACTATCAGGTGCTCAAAGAGGAGTTAATAGAAAAGGGATACATGTTTCAATCGGCGACGGACACCGAAGTCATTTCCCACTTGATTGCTGACAACCTCAAAACACTCCTCGATTCTCCGGCGAGTACGGATACTGAATCCAACCATTCCAACGAGGGTCCCAACGCTGTGTTTGTAGAAGCGGTTCGCGCCGCTTTACCGCTATTGCGAGGCACTTATGGCTTAGTAGTAATGTTTCGCGATCGACCTGAGTTGCTGGTAGCTGCGCGATGCGGCAGTCCTTTGGTACTAGGAGTTGGCCGTAACGAGCAATTTATCGCCAGCGACAGTTCGGCTTTAATAGGTCACACCGAGCGAATCATATACCTGGCCGATCATCAACTCGCGGTGATAACACGCGACTCCATTCAAGTCGTCCATCGAGACCAAGGTCGTGTGCGACCTGAAGTGCGCGTCCTCGAAAGTCGAAGCCAAGAGGTGTCCAGCGAGGGATATGCGCACTACATGCTCAAGGAAATTTATGAGCAGCCGACCTCGCTTCGGAACGCGATGAGAGGGAGGCTCGATCGAGAAAGTGCGACAGCTAAGTTCGGTGGTCTAAACCTTACCCCTGCCCAATTGCGAGGAGTCAATCGGCTGATCCTAACCGCTTGCGGAACGTCCTGGCATTCCTCTTTGGTTGGTGAATATCTGATCGAAGAGTTTGCACGTATGCCAGTAGAAGTCGAATACGCAAGTGAATTGCGGTATCGAAACCCACCAGTAGCACACGACACTTTGATCTTTGGAATCACACAAAGTGGGGAGACGGCCGACACGCTGGCTGCGCTGCGCGAGATGAAACGAAAGGGACATCACACCCTCGCCATCTGCAATGTCATTGGCAGCAGTATTGCTCAAGAGGCCGATGGCGGCATCTATCTACATGCGGGACCTGAGGTTGGGGTTGCATCGACAAAGGCGTTTACATCACAACTGTGTGTGCTTTCCATGCTTGCGCTGTACTTCGGAAGACTCAGAAATCTTAGCTTTGATGCTGGCTTGCGAATCATCGATCAACTAGAAAACCTTCCTACCGCAGTTGAGCATGCGTTGGGATGCGACGCCCAAGTCCAACGCATTGCAGAAAAATATCAACATGCAAAAAGTTTCCTTTACTTGGGTCGTAACTACAATTTTCCGACGGCCTTAGAAGGGGCGCTTAAGCTGAAGGAAATCAGCTACATTCATGCAGAGGGATATCCATCAGCCGAAATGAAGCATGGACCAATCGCATTGGTCGACGAACAGACTCCATCCGTTTTCTTGTTGTCTCGTTCGAGTGTTTACGACAAAACCATGAGCAATCTTCAAGAGGTCAAGGCCCGAGGTGGCCCAGTGATTGCTGTGGTAGATCAAGTGGATAGCCAACTGGACGGGTTGGTGGACGACATCATCGAAATTCCACACGTCGAAGATTTCCTGCAACCCATTGTTGCAACGATACCTTTGCAGCTGCTGGCCTATCATATTGCTGTCCTTCGAGGATGTGATGTCGACAAACCAAGGAACTTGGCTAAAAGCGTTACCGTCGAATAGGGCTGCATTCATCCTATTGCACGATTCGCAAGCTAGTGATTCACTTCCATCACTAGCTTGCGCGTCGTGCTATGAAACTGCCCTTGCGCAAGCAGTGGCGATCCCAAGCATTGGAAAGTAGCAAAATGAAAAAAGACGAATTGAGTTTGTCGTACAGCGCCCGCAAGGCGTTAACAGTACATCTTGGCGAGAGTGCCGGAAATGAGGTTGCGTCGCTTTTGCAAAGAATGGCGGCACAAATTGAAGAACTGAAACGAAACAAAGTCAGCGTTACCCAGGTCATTCCAAACGCAAGCAAATTGGATCCAACTCTTCAAGCTCTCGACAACGAAACGTTTTAGCCAACTCTTTAGGTCTCGGCTAAAACGGGTCTGGCTGGCTTGGAGGTTGTACAGCTTTAGAACGCCCCAATGGGCTTGCCCATTGGACGTAAAGACTCCTGGCTAGAAGCTATCGAATCAATCATTTCCTGCGTCCCCTGCCAGTCCACCGTGCGGTGCGCATAGTAGCGCAGGTCATTCACAGGGGACCCCAGGACTTGCGTGGCCAAGTCGACTGCGGCGGGTCCTTGCACGGCAATCATCGCCGTGTCACAAGTCTGGTCAACACACG
>JANLUJ010000126.1:0-6213 GCA_031363425.1 Pirellula sp. | reverse complement strand
TCGGGCGCGGACGATTGATTCCAACAACATCCGTAGATGCCTACAACGCCGAACTGGCAACTTGGTTTGGAGTTCCAAACAATTCGATGCTGACCGACATCTTGCCTAATCTGCGCAACTTCTATCAAGAAGGTGCTGCATCGAGACCGATCGGGTTCCTGCCTTCGGCTTAGGATGCCGAACAGCTTTTGAACGCCCCAATGGGCTTGCCCATTGGACGTAAAGTTTCCTGGCTAGGTGTGGATCTTTCGGGCTTTTTGGCTACGACCTACGTGAGTGTATGATTGGGATTGACCTCTACGGGTCAACTTCACTATCACCAATGGCTGTGGTTTCAGTTGGATCGTACCTGTAAAGTATTCGAAAAGCCTGTGCAATAGCGCATTTTCTATGACATGGAATATCCGATTGCGTCATGCTATTCTTGCGTTGGTTGCCGTGGCCGTCTTCGGATCGCTTGCGATTGCCCAGGAAAGTATCGAGCTTCGAGCTCGCCAAGATTCACTTCCCCCTCCGTCCGGCATGATCCGGATGACGCTTCAAGGTGATGTGAAACTGGATGCGCTCGTTGGTTTTGTTTCGCAGCGGATGGGGATTAAATTCGCTTACAACGACGATGTGTCGTCTAGAACCATTACCATACGCACTCCTCAGGAAATTCCTGTCGCGTCACTGCCAATGCTTCTTGGTAGTGTCCTTCGAACCGAAGGATTGGCGATTGTGGATTCCGATACACCAGGCTGGAAACGCATTGTCAAAGTCAATGCCGTTCCCAACGACATGACTCCGTTTGCGGCTCCGAGTAAAGCACCTCAATCGCTAGACAAAGACGGTCCTGCGTCCATCGTTACGCAAGTATTCATTTTGAAGAGCTTAGATGCAAAAGCGCTGGTAGATGTTCTGAAGCCGTTCGTTAGCGGTACGGGAGCAACGGTGGTTGCGATCCCCGATTCTAACGCCGTCATTGTCAATGACTACGCCGCTAGCGTAAAGACCATGTCAGACCTAATCGACTTGATCGATCAGCCCGCAGGCGGCGGAGTCTACCAAGTCTACGAAGCGAAATTCCAAATCGCGCAGGTGTTGACGGAACAAGTCAAAGGCATCCTTACCACTCAATCAGGAACAGACAAGAGCGGGGGCTCCAAAGTCAAACTCTTTACCGAGCCGGTCGGCAAACGGATTGTTATTGCGGGCAATGCCGATTCAGTAAAGCGAGCGATTGAACTGCTGAAAAGGCTCGATGTTTCTTTAGGAATCACTACCGAAGTTTATCGCATTAAAAACACGAATGCGGATCGAATCGACAAATTGATCAAAGGATTCGTTGAACCACCCAATGACGAAACCTCATATCAAACAACGGTTGATACCGAAGGCAACTTGCTGATCGTGCGAGCTTCCGCGGAAGTACATCGCCAGGTGGCTAAGCTAATTGCCAATCTCGATACCGCGGTCGACACGACCGAGAGTCCTATTCAGTTTTATAAATTAAAGAACGCCAGTGCGCTCGATGTTTTATACTCGCTCTTGGCGCTTCAAGAGGCCTATGGAACGGGTGGCTTCAATGGAGCGCCCGCTGCATTCTACTCTCCCTTTGGTGGCGGAACCGGATATCAGGGCAATAACTTCGGCGGCTTCAATGGGATGGGGCCACCAGCCGGAGGCCAAGGCCAAGTCAACCGAGGTGGCTTAACAGTTACGCCGTTGCCGCTTGCCCCCAACGGTGATGGTAGAGATCCATTAGTACAGCAACCTCCAAATCCACTTGCGCGACCAACAACAGCAGCGGGTCCGGGTTCTGGTCGCAGCGGCAGCGCCACGGGGAATTCAATAGGCGGTCAAGTTGGCAACGGAGCGGTAGGTTCACCGTTTGCTGGCGGCGGATTTGGTGGCGGCGGATTTGGTGGCGGCGGATTTGGTGGCGGTGGTTTCGGTGGCGGTGGTTTCGGTGGCGGTGGATTTGGTGGCGGCGGTGGCGGCGTCGCAACCCTGCCTGGAGGCGCTCGTGTTTCCGCGGACGTTTCCACCAACAGCCTCATCGTTTACGCCCCATCCAGTGTTCAGCAGCTCTATGCCAAGTTGATCGAATCGTTGGATCAACGACGCCCGCAAGTACTAATCGAAGCCCAAGTGATTGCGGTGGATACGTCCGACAACTATACGCTCGGCGTCGAAGTATCCGGGGGGGATCGAGTCGGTTCCAAGAGACTATTCAAATTCACATCCTTCGGGCTTAGCGAAGTGAACCGCGACACAGGTGCGCTGCGGGTCATTCCCGGCCTTGGCTTCAACGGGACTTTGATTGATCCCGAGGTGGCGGACATGGTGGTTAGGGCATTGGCCGGGCATTCGCGCGCAAGAGTTCTTGCAGCCCCTAAGATTCTGGTGAACGATAACAGTACCGGGAAGCTGGAAAGTGTCACGAGTGTTCCGTTCAGCAGTATCAACGCATCGCAAACCGTTTCTACTACTAGTCTCGGAGGTAACCAACAGGCCGGAACCATCATTACTGTCACCCCGCACATCAACGAGGACAATCATTTGCAATTGGACTTCGATGTCGAGTTCAGCACGTTTTCGGGGACCGCTTCGGCGGGTTTGCCTCCTGCTCGCCAGATCGATCGCGTTGGGAGCACTGTTACGATACCGGATGGCAAGACAGTTGTTGTTGGCGGTTTGAAGCGCATCGGCGACAACTATTCATTTGCGGGTATTCCGTGGGTTGAAAAGATCCCGATCCTTCGGACTTTGACCAGCCGCACCGATACCAATCAGTCTACAATGTCTTTCTTCCTATTCATTCGACCAATGGTATTGCGTGATTCGCGGTTTGCGGATCTCCGGTACTTGTCCGACAAAGACGCAGGCAAGGCATGCCTTCCTGGGGATTTTCCGACCAGTCAGCCTGAGCTGATTCGCTAACTAAAATGCGGCGACTAGAAGAACTCGCAAATCGACTGTCATTACCGATCGAGATAAATTTATCCGGCTATCGAGCCTCTGCCGCGTTCATTCGTCAGTTTCCAATTGGCTACGTGCGCGAGCATCAGATCATGGCGTTTCAATGCGCTGACGAGGAAGTGCTTCGATTAGCAATCAGCGACGAGAATGCGTGGCCACAATTGGATGTCGTTTCGCGAAGATTGCGTCATACTGTGCGTCCGATGTTAGCGGCTCCGGAACAGATTCGTTTAGCAATCAATGCAGCCTATTCCGTGCGGGACGGTGAAACAGAACAGGTTTTGGAATCGATCGGGCTGGAATCGATTTCGGATCAACTTACTTTGCTGGCTTCTCGCGAAGATCTGTTGGACGCCGACGGACGTGCCCCAATCATTCGATTGGTCAATCAACTGATCTTCGATGCAGTCATGGCAGGCGCGTCTGACATACATATCCAGCCCTACGAGGGCTTTGTAAAAATTCGACAGCGAATCGACGGCGTTCTATTCGACAGCTTTGAGATTCCGAAGTCGATACAGGAGGAGGTTCTGACACGCATTAAGGTTCTCGGGAAAATGAATATCGCCGAAAAACGTCTTCCTCAAGACGGGCGAGCGACCGTCCAACTAGGCGACCGCGTAATCGATTTGCGAATCGCCTCGTTGCCAACCAGTCACAACGAACGGATCGTGATTCGGTTGCTCGACAAGAGTGCGAGACTTTACACGCTTGACGACCTGGGAATGTCGCCAACGACTCTGAAACGATGGCAATCGCTTATTCGAGTTGACCACGGCTTGATTCTTGTGACGGGTCCGACTGGAAGCGGAAAAAGCACGACTCTTTACGGTGCATTGCAGGAAATCAACTCCAAAGAATCAAACATCCTGACGCTCGAGGACCCCATCGAGTATCAGTTGGATGGCATTAGTCAAACCCAGATCAACGAAAAAAAGGGTATGACATTCGCCTCAGGGATGAGGAATCTTCTCCGCCAAGATCCCGACATCATCATGGTAGGCGAGATACGCGATCGTGAAACGGCCAACATGGCAATCCAAGCGTCGTTAACGGGACATCTCGTACTGAGCACGCTGCATACAAACGACGCAGCTAGCGCGATTACGCGATTGTTGGATCTCAGTGTTGAGCCGTATTTGGTATCCAGTTCGTTGGTTGCTTCTCTAGCGCAGCGACTTGTTCGTCAGCTATGCATTTCTTGCAAAACCATTGCGGTGGACGGAACTGCTTCGCCGAAGGGATGCGACCGCTGTCGAAATTCCGGTTTCCGCGGGCGCATCGGTTTGTTTGAATTGTTGGTTACCAATGATCGGATTCGCACCTTAATCCAATCCAGAGAAAATGCGACGACTATCCGCCAATCGGCTCTTGCGTCGGATATGACTTTGCTTTTCGAAGATGGAAAAAACAAGATCCAACAGGGACGCACTACACTCGAGGAAGTGCTCCGAGTAACTAGCCTCCAATCGGTGGTCGGATAATGCCCGTGTTTTCATACCATGGAGTGAATGCGACTCGATCCACGGTCAAAGGGACGATCGTGGCAGATTCTCCACGCCAAGCCCGCGATCAGTTGCGAGGACAAGGGGTAGCAGTTCAGTCGCTCAGCGAATCTATAGGAGCTCGCAGTCTTCGTTGGTTTCCATCGCTGTCTGCACGCAGAGCGCGATTGCATTGGACGACAGGCTCCCACGAACTATCGATGCTCCTCCGTGCAGGAATTCCGCTGCTTGAATCACTGGATACGCTTGCTGCACAACATCGTGGCGCATTCCGAACCGCGATCGTCAGGGTGCGAGATCGAGTTGCGTCGGGGACTGCTTTAGCCGACGCAATGTCGGAGAATGCGGAGGTATTCGATGTAGCATCGATTCGACTGATCGAGGTAGGTGAAAACGCAGGTACGCTAGAAACAGTTCTGGAGCAATTGTCGGACTACAAACAGAGGATGTCACAGCTTGGTGACAAGGTCTTTACTGCGTTACTCTACCCTGCATTTCTTGTTGTATTCGGCATTTTTGCAACGATTTTCTTGATGACTTGGGTACTCCCGCCGCTTTTGGAAAACCTTCAAGAAACCGTCCAAGTGTTGCCGTGGCCGACTCGAGTCGCCAAGGCGTTAAGCGATCTCGTAGTTGGTTATGGCCTTTGGCTATTGCTTGGGCTGGTAATTTCCATCGGAATAGTTGTGAATGTTCTTCGCAGCAAGACGGGCAAGGCTTGGTTGGATCGGTTCCTTTTGCGACTACCCATCCTCGGGCCGATGCTTGTAAAGCAAAATGTTTCTAGGATTGCCATGATCGTCGGTTTGTTGTCCCGGAGTGGCCTGACCTTGCCCAGTGCCGTGCAGTTGGCGGCCACTTCCGTCAACAACAGCGTACTCCGCGCGGCCCTTGAGGCGGCATGCGAGGACATGGCATCGGGGAAGGAGCTAGCACAGTCACTTGAACGATCTGGCGTGTTTCCCCCCCTTGCCGTTCGAGTCTTCTCAGTGGGGCGTGATACCGGAAAGCTGGATGATATGCTCACACGACTGAGCGATGATTACAATCAACAATTGGGCGTGGCTTCCGCGCGCTTGACAGCCTTGATCGAGCCGGTACTAATTCTAGTACTCGCTCTGTTCGTTGGTTTCTTGCTGTTGGCAACGATTCTACCGATCCTTCAAGCTGGAAACCTTCAATCCATTTCGTGACGATGAACAAAAGGGAACGCAATGTTGACATCTAGCCGACGAACAGCATTTTCGCTTGTTGAACTCATGGTCGTGGTGATCATCATTGGCTTGCTAAGCACCTTGGTCGCGGTTCAGACACGCAGTTATTTGATTGCTAGTAAGCAAAACGCTGCCCGAGCTGAGATAGCAACCATGGTCAGCGCTTTGGAGTCTTTCTACGCAGATCAATCGCGCTATCCCAGCAACGACGAGGGGATTGAGATCTTGACTAAAGGGACTCGTAGCTTCCCTGACGGTTTTCTCAAGAAAGTCCCAACCGATCCATGGGGACGTCCTTACGAATACGTCAGTCCCGCTGTCAATTCGCCTTTCACCATCCTATGTTTGGGCGGAGATGGACGTGAAGGTGGCGAGGGCGGCGACGCTGACATTAGCAGCGAGGCACTCAATGCAAAGGCCAAATAACCTAGTGCTTCAGCACAATTTAATACTGGGGTTGGCCGTAGTGGGTGTTTTTATTTTTACCTAGGCATCAGGGTATTTAAAAAAATAAAAAAAACAAAAAAAAA
>JANLUJ010000650.1:0-1841 GCA_031363425.1 Pirellula sp. | reverse complement strand
CGCCTTCGAAAACGACGTGCTTTGTCCAAGTGTTAATCAATTCAGTTCCATCTGCAGGATTTTTCGAGGAATTACGGTCGCTTTCCATCGCCAATAGTGCCGACGCAAGTCGCTTTCCAACCTCGAGAGTTCCATCGCTATTGAAGTGAACTGGGTTGGCCAACCCCGCGCCACTGGTGTCGACATAGCGGCAGTCGCTCAGCTCCTGCCCGACTCGCTTTTGCGCCGCGATGATATCCGGCATGAACTTGTTCTTTCCTTCGTGAAAATGAACGTTGACTGAAACGAGGATCGGTAGTCGTTCGGCTTTGAGGTCGCGTCGTAACGTTGCAAACAGCGTCTTCAGCCGCTCGGCGTATTTGGGTGCATCGTTTGCATTTGCGTCTGATTCACCTTGTACCCAAGCGAGCCCTCGGAAGTTCACCGTCATTCCTTCGGCTTCGGCGAGCGATTGCGCGGCACGTACTTCAGCGAGCAACGCTCGATAGCACGCGCCGCGTTTGTCTTCACCCTTTGGGTCCCAATCGTCGGCGACACTGGTACCGCTAAAGGCCACCTTCACAATAGCGAGTTCACTGTCCCTATTAACTTGTTGATCGCGATATTTGAGTTTCCGCGCGAACGATATCTCGGGACCAAACCCACCCGAAAGGTTGACAAAATTGCCGTATTGGCGAGACTCCGATTTCGGACCTGGGTTGCCAAGTGGCTGGACTGAGAGTTTCGCCCAATTCGTTCGGGAAGAAATCGAATCGTGATCGTCTGGCGGTGGGTCACCAACTCGAAAACGAAATCGGATCGAAGCATCCATTTGATCCGCACCAACTCTGGCCGGATCGGTATCGAATCCAGTCGCATTGGATTGTCCAGCAACAATTAGAAAATCGATCCGTTTGTTGACTTCGATGGCCGACGTCAAGTTGCAAGTAGCCAAAAAGCTGATGGCCATATGCAAGGCCAATCGATGGCCGGATAATGGAATAGGCATTGTGATAATCTTTCGAAGTGAACTGTTAGAGTCCCCATTGTACAGGGAAAGAAGCTTGCTATTCGGATGAGGTCAACGGCAATGATCGGCGGCGAGTTCGGCTTGGATCAATCGCGGCCCCCACTGGAAACACGATGTGTTTGTCTGGAATCCTGATCTCCTGCCACCAACGATCGTGGATCTGGATGCAAATGACTTCAATGAGGATTATAGTAACACGTTTGCCGGATTCAAACACCGAGTCGTGAGTTACATGCTTCTCTTGTGAGTTTGAAATGATACAGGTCAGGTAGATACCGATTGCAGAAATTGATTATGATAGGAAGGTCCATCACGAGACGTCAGTCCCGGCCGTCCCTTCAAAAACCTTCCGAGATTCACTTTGAGCTCCTGTGAGCAAGTAGAAAGCGATCGATTTCGAGATGCGTCCAAGTGCAAGTGGCTTTGGTCACTTCGTGCTCTTGGGTGCTTCCTATCGCTTTTTGGTCCAACCATTTTTGCGGTGGAACTGCCGAACGAAGATGGTCTGGAATACTTCGAAAAGAATGTCCGACCGTTGTTGGCCAAGCATTGCTATCCGTGCCATTCGAAACGAGCTAAAGATGTCGAAGGCGGCCTTTTGCTCGACAGTCGCGCGGGTTGGTTGGAAGGGGGGGGAAGCGGAGTCAGCATTGTCCCTGGCGATCTCGATGCAAGTCTTCTTATTCGTGCCGTCCGATACAAAGACGCAAACCTCCAAATGCCCCCGGTCAAGTCGCTTTCGACCGGCGAAATTGCGCATCTTGAGAACTGGGTACGCATGGGAGCACCAGGACCCGATGAGGTTGATATCGCTCTCCTCAACGAACCGTCC
>JANLUJ010000636.1:0-9820 GCA_031363425.1 Pirellula sp. | reverse complement strand
AGAACAATGGCTTGAACAAAACACACCAGTCGCCCTCCATTTTGCTGAGGAACTTGGGTTGAGCGGTCCAGGTGTCGAGAGCATCGACAAACTGTTCGTTCATGTCGATATTGGGATAAGCGACATAGCCCTTCCATTTGCCTTCAGTGACCGCCAGAGGATGGTCTGGTTGAAATCGATACAGCGGCTCCGATTCGTCGATTTGTACCTTGGCAATCTTAACGCCTGCGGCTCCACCCTCCGCTTGTTCTTCACCCGTCTCGAAGACAACGAATCGAGGCTGATACGGCTTGTTCTCGCCCGCCTCATTTTTCAAGGTCGACATATTGGCAATGTTGCCGGAGATGGTATTGAGTCGAACTCGCTGAGCTACCAATGCGCTCGTGCTGATATCCATGGCCGAAATCATGGTCGGTCGCCTCCTGCGATCACTTGTTCTTGAAACTAAGTTCCACAGTGATAGGCTTTAGCAAATCCGGCCATTTGAGCCAAGATGAATTGAAAAGATTTCAGCAGCAACGCTAGCTGACTAAGAGCCTATAGCGATCGCGCCAATATCTTGAACCACAGAGACACGAGGAGCACGGAGAAATACTGGTACGTGCCTGGTACCGCTTTGTGTGAGAACATCATCAATCGCTTTTCCCGACTGCTTCGTTTAAGATTCGCACGGCCCAGGGGGCCATGCGACGCATTACCTAGTCGCCGTGCGGGCTTCTGGCTCAGTTAGTCCGTGCAATGATGAATAGAATGCGGCTTCGTCGACACCGTCCCCATTGAAGTCGCCGACCACCACTTGACCTGCCTCGCCCTCGATTTCAAACACGCGATCGGTCGCGTCCAATTTGCCATTTCCGTTGCTGTCCACAATCAAGTCTCTTCCTCGAACGACGGCAACCTCGTCCAAGCCATCGCCGTTAAAGTCGCCAACGACGGCGATGTCGCCACTTTGCCCAAAATCAAAAAACGAATCGTCCGCTTCGCTAAAGCGTCCATCGCCGTTGACGTCGATTCGCCACTTTCCATTATTGAAAACGCCGAGGGTTGAGACACCATCGCCGTTGAAGTCGCCTGCGACAGGCTGATCGGTATCGCCACCAAATCGAAACACGTGGTCGATCACGTCTGATCGGGGATCACCGCTGACGCTACGTTGCATGAGTCGATCCCGGCCAGCAACTTTTTCGCGTGGTGGTAAGTTCTTAGGGATCGATACCATCCTGTTCTCGGGATCAGGTAAGCCAGGCTCCACGTCAAGGGCTTGTTGGTCGTCGTCCCACTCCGGCCCAAAGATTCCGATATCATCTTTTCCGTCGTTGTCCCAATCACCGACTACAGGCAAATCCCCTTTTTCACCGAGCTTGGCCCAGAGATCCCCTTTATCCCAAACTCCGTTGCCATTGATGTCCAATAACCACTCCCCATCCTTGAACAGCGCCAGTTCATCCCGTCCGTCACCGTTGAAGTCACCGGCCAGCTGTTTGGCTCCTACGATATCGAAGGCTTCCCGCGTAAGCCTCGCCGACTTGTTCTTGGTGGTCGAAACGATCACCCATCGACCTCGATCTAACGAATCGATGGTCCATTGGCTTGCATTTAGCAATTTGGTCGCACTCGCGACACGTTCGCGACCCACGGTCTTTTCATCTTGATGCCCTCGCGGTT
This sequence comes from Pirellula sp., assembly GCA_031363425.1. GTDB lineage: Bacteria > Planctomycetota > Planctomycetia > Pirellulales > Pirellulaceae > JBKCUI01. Next base: position 8,155 of record JANLUJ010000636.1, on the reverse strand, counting down.
CGCCGGCATTGATCACGCTTAAGTGCCAAGTGTATTCGACGGTATAGCCAGCTGCGGGAATATCAGTGTGTCCGAATTCAAATGGCGGAATAACTAGCATGCGTTCGAATGGAAGTGAAACAAATCCGTTCACCGGGGGAGGATTGAATGGAGGCGGGGTCACAGGTGGGGGCGGAGCGGGTGGATTCACCGTCGGCGTTTTCGTAACCGCAATTTCACTGAAGTTGTTCTCTATCGACCGTGCACCGGCTTGCAAATTGATCATCAAAATAGCGTCGTTGCCGGGGCTAGTAGCAGAATCGAGCGCCAGTAGTTCAATAATGTTTTGCGCCTCGAGATCCGTAACGATATCTTCGACGTTGATAGCAAAACCGCCAATGGATCCGGCTGTATCACGTCCATCGAAAAACCCACTCGGTTGAACTTGATAAACGTGATAGGCACCTGGACGCAAACCGCGAAACTCATAGTACCCGTTGCTGTCCGTGACCACTCGGATCGTATCGCCACCATAAACGCCCGGCATCGCATTCTTCGACGCTAAGCGTTGTCCAGTCCGAGTCCGTAGTTCGAGCACCACATTACCAATGGGTGCGTCCCCTGCGTTTCGAATTCCATCTCTCAATCCCTTGAGATGCAAGGGTGGCGTTCCATCCGCGGTTTCGATGGGCGCTCCATCTTGGAATACAAAACCCGAGATCGTCGCAGGAGGAACCTCACAGAAATCCAATTTCGAAACGCTTTGACCCGAACGCAGCGAAACCCGATCGATCAAATCAACAGTGCTCGTATCGGCAACGCCCTCGGGTGCCATTTGGCCCCCTTGAAAAAATCCAGCTGGCTGAATCTCTCGGACTGAATAGATACCCGGCTTCAAATTGACAAAGCGATAGTTTCCCTGAAGATCCGTCAAGGTTGTCTCAATGACTTTGCCCTGCTCGTCCAACAATTCAATTCCGACGCTAGAAATTGGCGATTCATTCTCGTCAAAAACGCAATCTTCGTTCAGGTCCGCAAATACTTTGCCTTCGAGAGACGCAACCCGCTGTTCGCAGAAATCGTAGTTCGTCGCTTGAACACCGGCGCCCAATGCAATGGCCGAAATGATGTCGGAAATGGTCGCGTTGCCACCTGCGCTTCCCGCCATCTGGCCCCCTTGGATGTAGCCAGGTGGTTGTTGCTCGCGAAGTGTATACTCCCCTGGGATCAAGTTTTCAAATTGGTAGTTTCCGGCTGCGTCGGTTCGCGTCGTCCCGACAACTTCCCCCCGTGTATTGATCAATTCGATCAGAACGTTCGAGAGATTGACTTCACCCGGATCTCGAACGCAGTCACCATCCGCATCTTCGTATACGTTTCCAGCGACGCTAGCCGGCAGCAATTCACCAAAATCAAAGTCAATGCCGTCCATGCCTGAAGGAAGGAGGATCGATTTGATCGCATCCGATCCATCGAATTCACCCACGAGCCGTCCGGCGATCCTTCCAATACTTTCTTTTCCATCGAGGTAACCGCTGGGCGTAATTTCGGCTATCCGATAGGTGCCCTTGCGAAGGGAAGAGAATTGGTAGTATCCTCGAGCGTCCGTCGCGACTTCGCCTAATAGTCCACCTGTAGAATCGAATAGACGAATAGTTGCGCCAGGGAGCAATGGCTCGGAGTTTTGACGAATGCCGTCATTGTTGTCGTCTCGGTATACATGACCAGAGAGTGAGGAGGGCGGCAATTCGCAGAAGTCGTAGTTGGTTCCATTCTGTCCACCGCCGAGCGCAACTTGTTCGATCCGAGTTCCGCTCAACGCATTTCCTACCGAGATCCCATTGATTACGCCGGAACGCGATAGACCATCAATTAGATTCGCAGGTTGCGTTTCAACGATGCTGTAAACGCCGGCCGGCAATCGACTAAAATGGTAGCTTCCATCGGCCACCGTCGTTGTGGTTGCGACCACAACGCCAGAAGCGTTCACCAGATCAATTTTCACGCCTGGCAAAGGCGATATGGAATTCGGCTCGGTTGAAAAACAATCGAATCCAGGCATAGCAACACAGACATGCCCCGATAGGGAAGACGGCTCAATTTCGCCAAAGTTGAATTCGATGCCCGCGTCGTTTCCGTCTAGGCGAATTTCGGTGATCTGGTCATTGATTGGGTTGGTCCCTCGTGATTGGCCGCGAACGGTTCCTGGTGTCTCTTTGCCGTCGAAGTACTCAGACGGCTGTGACACTTCTGCGATTCGATAACGACCCGGTGGCAGTCCGATGAAGCTATAGGAGCCATCGGCTAAAGTCTTGGTAGTTTGACTAACGGAACTTGCAATGGTCTCAATGGAGACGATTTGAATGTCGATTCCCCCGATGCCTGTTTCGGCGGATTCTCGTAGACCGTTGTCGTTGTTGTCTCGGTAAACGAATCCGCTGATTTGAACCGGTTGTGCTTCGGCGAAATCCAATCGAGTACCGCGACTATCGCCATCCAAGATTTGGATGCTAGTCAAAACATCTTTATCGCCAGAGACAGTGGCGCCAAGAGTCGACTGACCGTTCAATAGGCCTGGCACAGCGCCAACGCTGAGATAGCCCGCGGGTTGGGTCTCTCGAATCTGATACGTTCCAGGAGCCAACCCTAGATTGAGTCCAAATTGGTAATGTCCCTGCTGATCCGTTGTAGTGCTATTGCCAGTGCTAATGTAGTTCCCGTTATCAAGTCGGAATAGGGTTATTGAAACACCTGCAATGCCAGCTTCGCCTGAATCTTGAGTGAGATTCAAATTGTTGTCGACGTAGACGGTACCTGAAAGTTCAATCGGCTTGGGCATTTGTGTGACGGTTGCAGCTGCACCGGCGGTTCGATCTCGCAATCCAGCGGAGTTGTCCGATGGCAGATCCAAACCGGTGGATGCAAGAACTGGATCGTAGAGATTTACAAAGGTACCTTCCGTTGCCGCATTCTCAAAATGAGGAGCGATAAACGTGGCTTTGATCTTGGAGTCGGCAAATTCGACACCCGATGTAATTGGATCGACGTTCGGATTGATTGCGTCCGGATTCTGTTCATTGCGAAAGCGCTGTAATTCGTCAACATCGATCGAGAACTTGACCTTGTCGCCGGCAAAGAAGTTTTCGAAGGTCAGAACGAGTTGCATGCCGCCATCGGAGACTTCTGCGCTGACGCGTGCGTTCGAGGCATGTGCGGTCATTAGCTCCAATTTGAATGGAAATGAGTGATCTGCGCCAAGTCCACCGTCTACGGTGTCAAAAAAGTTGTCCCCAGTGGAGAACCCTGGCGATCCTTGATCGGTATCGATAACCAGACGTGTAAGTTGCGTGCCAGCAGCGCCCCCTCGGAACGTGACGTAGAAAGAATCGCCATGCGCGTCTCCCCCGTTGTCCTCTTCGACATAGACCCCGCCAACCCAAAGAGGGTCGACGGCGAAAAGGAATCGCGATTCGAGGGATTCTAGAATCGAATGACGCAAGGATTTGTTTTGCAGTCTCAAGTTAGTTTTTTCGGCTTTGACGCCGCGAGATGAGGTGCGTTTTCCGGAGTTGCCGCATGTCAACGAGCGTGCGATCAAGTTTCTCGTCCATTGATCTATGCTTCGTTTCCAGGACACGGTGACAATCCTCGGCGAATCGCAAGTGGCGTTGTTGTGCGTTTCTATTTGGTTTCAAGTTGGCCAATTTGGTCGACCTGAAACTTAACTTTACTTAACATCGACTCCGGCACCGGAATCTTCAAATTGAGCAGCGACGGGATGAACGTATCTGCCTCGATTGTCGATCGATGCGATTGCTTGATCGATATCCCAAAGGCGAATCGTTGTATCGAAGCTACCAGAGATCAGGTACTTTTGGGTACGTTTTAGGATGCTGACTGAGCCGTCATGTCCAACCAGTCTTGCATGCACTTGCTGGTCGACATCGTTAAAAATGCGAATGGTGTTGTCACTGCTAGCAATTGCGAACAGGTGAGATTCTAGTTGGCAAAGGCCGAGTAGTTTCCCGCCACCGATTTCCGTTTTTCCCAAAACAACGCGATGGAGGAAGTCGTAGTGAATAATACGACGGTCTTCACCAACGGAGGTGATTTGGCTTCCGTCCTCGGAGAATTGGAGTGTTCTGATTCGGTCGAAATGCAAGGGAACAGCAATTTCATTTTCATTCGTTGAGTCCAAATGGCGTGCACCGTCTTGTACGTCAATTTGATCTTGCTCGGCAAGATCAACTCGTCTCACTCGCAGTACGCCATCACGGCCGCCAAACGCGATCCATTTTCGATCCGGGGACGCAACGATCGATCGAATGTCGCGGCAATCGCAGGCGTGAACGATGGAAAGATCTCGTTTATCTCCGTCGTATCGATAAATCCGGTTGCTGAATCCAGCTACATAGATAGACTCGTCGTTTAGGTAGGTTAAAGTCATCAGTGAATGGGCGACCGTTTTTTTGGAGATCAACTTCGGATTGGAGTTGAGCGACCAAATCCGAAGGGTTCCATCATTCCCACAGGAAGCCAATTGCTGGCCATTGGGAGAAAACTCAACGGCTTGAACCCAGTCCAAGTGTCCAGTTAGCGTGGCGGTGATCTTGCCGGTCTTCAAATCAACGATTCGAATCGCGTGATCGTCTCCGGCTGCAGCTAGAATATTGCCGCTTGGCGAAACGCTGATAGCGGTAACGACCGGCCGTTCGTTGTGGGACGGGAGACTCGGCAATCGAATGACATCAACGGAAGGCGATGCGTTGATACCTTGAACTGGAGATTCGGGACCCTGCCGAAAGGGATTTGGATGATTCAGCCGTGAGATAGGCCCGTCTGGCAATAGTTGAGCGACCAGAAGTGGAGAGCCGGCCACAAATAGGACCAAGAACAATGTCAGAACTGATCTATTTCGCACCATGTAAACTCGACGCCATGGCATTGTGTGGATCCTCCTTGATCAATCAATAATGTGGACGCATTGACGTCCTCGCGCTTTTTCTTTATCGACGAGAGCGGCATCGGTCTTTTGGGAATTTTGGTAATTTACGGTGAGAATCCGGTTTAGGCTTACTTTGACGGCAGGGTTATAGGGGAGAGCCAGAGCTCGCAACCGGAGATTTGAAGTCGTTCAACGAAGGGCTGTTTCTAGCAGATTTCACGTAATATCCTTGCGAAGCAAGGTTCCCCTCAATCTCTTGCCAGCTATAATGCGGCTGTCTCATACCTGAGGCAATCACAATGGGATTCCTCGCCCCATTACGTAGCGGCAGGTTTCAGCGCCTCATCGGTTGGTTTGGTAGCAGAAAGCAACCTTGGCATTGCCTTGGTATTGCGAATCGCTTAATCAAGTACCAGCGAGTTTGGACTGATCCATTTCGCTCCTATTTCCACTTGTTTGAGCAAGCGATACGAAATGAACACTTACAGTCTCGATTACATCGACGACTTATATGTACGATACATTCAAGATCCGAATAGCGTTTCTGACGTTTGGAAGCGTTACTTCGAGGAATTCTCGTTAGCCGCCCAATCCGAGGCATTGTTCGCGGAACAACTCGAGGTCAGTTCAAGGAACGATAATAATTCCATTGAGCCAGGGCCGGATGTTCTGTGGCTTGCTCGCATGCAGGAGCGAGTAGACCAATTGGTTCGTGAGTACCGAGTGCGCGGGCACCTTATGGCGAGGATCGACCCGCTGGGTTTGACTCGCAAAGGACCGCCGGAGTTGGATCCAAAATCGCATGGACTGACTGAAGAGGATCTAAAGCGGCCCTTTACATCGCCGACACTCGAGTACTCCAATGGACGAACTCTTGCGGACATAATAGAAAAGCTGCGAAACACCTATTGCCGCAGCATTGGCGCACAGTTCATGCACATTGACAATCGAAACATTCGCGATTGGCTCCAACGCCGTATGGAGACGACTCAGAATAGATTGACTCTTTCTCACGAAGTCCAAACTCGAATCTATACGAAGCTTGCAGATGCCGCTATTTTCGAAGAGTTCGTTCGCAAGAAATACGCGACGGCAAAAACCTTCTCGCTTGAGGGTGCCGAGAGCCTAATTCCACTTCTAGATCGGGCTCTGGAAAAAGCCGGACAGCATGGAGTTCATGGCGTATTGCTAGCGATGGCTCATCGAGGCCGACTTAATGTCTTGGCCAATATTATGGGCAAACGACCTCAGAGTATCTTCTGGTCGTTCGACGACCCAAAGCCCGAGTTATTTCGCGGTGGTGGTGATGTCAAGTACCACATGGGATACAGTAGCGATTGGACAACCAGCACCGGACAGAAAGTGCACATCTCATTGTGCTTCAACCCAAGTCACCTCGAGTTTGTGAATCCGGTCGCGTTAGGTCGATGCCGTGCGAAACAGGACCGGGATGGCGACACTCATCGCACGGAAAGCATGACGATTCTTATCCATGGGGACGCCGCATTCATCGGTGAAGGTGTCGTTCAAGAGACCTTGAACTTAAGCGAGTTACCAGGCTATCGAACGGGCGGTACGCTTCACATTGTCTTGAACAACCAGATCGGCTTTACGACCGAGCCAGACGAAGCACGTAGCTGTACGTATGCGACCGATATCGCAAAAATGCTTCAAATTCCGATTTTTCATGTGAATGGCGAGGACCCCGAAGCGGTAGCACAGGTCGTCAACTTAGCTATGGATTTCCGCAAGGAGTTCGAAAAGGATGTTGTCATCGACATGTATGCTTTTAGGCGGTTGGGGCACAACGAAGGGGACGAGCCTCGTTTCACTCAGCCGTTGATGTATGCGGCCATCGATAAACGCAAGAATGTCCGTGAAAGCTATCTCGAACATTTGCTTGAAATGAACGAGCTTTCAAGATTGGAGGCGGACGCCATTGCAGAGGTACGTCACAGCCGATTGTCGCGAGAGTTTGAGCTGGCCAAGACCGAGCCATTTGTTCATGATCTTCAAAGTCTCACCGGGTATTGGGCGGGTTACTTTGGCGGTGCGGAGCCCCTCGATCACCAAGTCACTACATCCATACCAAAGCAGATTGCCGGCGATCTGATTCGAGCTGCATGTGCTGTTCCACAGGGCTTCAACTTGCATAAAAAGCTGGTGCGTCAATTTGAGGATCGTCGCGAGATGGGGGCGGGCAAATTGCCTTTGGATTGGGCAACGGCCGAATCATTGGCATTTGCATCCCTTTTGTCGGAGGGGCAGCCGGTTCGACTATCAGGACAAGATTCCGAGCGAGGTACGTTCTCGCAGCGGCACGCCGTGGTGCACGATGTCGAGGACAATCGCAAGTACATGCCGCTGGGGCATTTGGCACCCAACCAAGCTAGAATTGAGATAATCAATAGTCCGTTGTCCGAATCGGCCGTGCTGGGGTTCGAATATGGATATAGTCTCGACTGCCCGGAAGGGCTCGTAGCTTGGGAGGCACAATTCGGCGACTTCTGGAATGTTGCTCAATGCGTTGTAGACCAGTTCATTACCAGTGCGGAAGACAAATGGCGACGATTGAGCCGATTGATCATGCTTTTACCGCATGGCTTCGAGGGACAAGGGCCAGAACATTGTAGCGCGAGGCTCGAACGATTCCTTCTGTTGACTGCCGAACACAATGTTCAGGTCACACAGCCATCGACGCCAGCACAGTACTTTCATTTGCTTCGACGACAGGCCAAGTCGAAATGGAGCAAGCCCCTCATTGTTTTGACTCCAAAAAGTCTGCTACGAAATAAAGCTTGTGTTTCAACGTTAGATGAGATTGAGAATGGCCATTTTCAAAAAATCATCCCCGACAATCGGCCGGTGGGCTCGCCAACGTCAAGAATCATTATGAGCACAGGCAAAGCGTATTACGATTTGCTGGCCGAGCGTACGAAGCTCAATCGCAACGATGTTGCACTCGTCCGCATCGAACAGTTCTATCCGCTCGAAGCAGCCAAGGTAGTCGAAGCATTGAGTGCTTATCCCGCAGGAACGCCAGTCTATTGGTACCAAGACGAACCGACCAATATGGGGGCATGGACGCATGTCAAAATGCGGTGGGGGGATGAGATTTTGGCGCGGCATAAATTGGAGCGAATTTCCCGCGTGGAGTCAGCAAGCCCATCGACTGGTTCACTCCGAGCGCACCAATTGGAAGAACGAGAACTGTTGAACGCGGCGTTTGCG
>JANLUJ010000610.1:0-4411 GCA_031363425.1 Pirellula sp. | reverse complement strand
CCAAACCAAAATGGAGGTGCAAAAAATGAGCGTTCCAGCTCGAACAACAAATGCAACCAATCGTTCCCAAACACGTTGGTAAATTACAATCGGCGAAGGCCATTTGTAACTATGCAACTCCATCAAAAAGGTTGCTGGCTCTCCAGGGAAAAAAAATTTCTTGAGAATCCATGCCACGGGAATCGCCACCAAAGCACCTAGCGATTGCATCAACATTAGCACGAGTCCCTGAAGTGATACCCAACCACCCGCATAACGGGTCGCAGGTACAAAAGCCGATACCATCAATATATAGACGGGCAACCGAGCAGAGCAACTCATCAAGGGTGCGATGAGCAAAGTGACCATGCGGTCTTTTCGACTTTCAATGGTTCGCGTTGCCATAATGCCGGGGACAGCGCACGCAAACGAGGACATCAACGGCAAAAACGACTTTCCGCTCAATCCCACCGTCGTCATGAGCTTGTCCATTACGAAGGCAGCTCGCGCCATGTAACCACAATCCTCTAGAATCGCAATAAACAGAAACAAGATGGCGATCTGAGGCAAAAAAGTGACTACGCCGCCAACGCCTGCCAGGATGCCATCCACGACAAGGCTTCGAAGTGCTCCTGGGGCAATTATTCCTTCAACACCGTTACTTGCTCGTGCTTGAAGCCATTCGATTCCGTTCTGCGGCAACTTCGCAAACAACGTTATCGATTGAAAAACGACAAACATGATCAGAACAAACACCAGCATTCCAACCCAACGATGTGTCAACCAACGATCGATTCGGTCGCTTGGCGAAGCGCTGCGCGATTCTTGACGCACGACCGCTCCATCGATCAAGTTTTTCACCCATGCGTACCTCGCTTTGGTTTCAAACATCGGGACCTTGCAGCCAGCCGATTGATGTCGTATTCTGGCTTCGTCAATGCGTTCCGATATGTCAGGTAGTCCAGACAGACAAATCATTTTTTGAAAATGACCATCCGAGTCGATCAATAGTCGATCGACCTGATAGGTCGAGGGTTTACGGCCCTTGGATGCAAGCCATTCGGCGAGCTGGGTTGCTTCCCGATGAAACGCGACGGGGAACAACGAACGGGCCAGCTGTTGCGGCAAGGGCGCGGGGGCAGGATTGTTTAGAGTTTGCTCGATAGCTTCTCTAAGTTTGTCGATCCCTTGTCGTTTGTTTTCAGAAGTGCAAACAACCGGTGCACCTAAGCGCCGCGAAAGCAACTCGGCATCGACAGTCAGCCGTTCGCTAGTCAGTCGGTCCCACATGTTGAGAACCACGATGACGGGCAAGCCAAGTTCATAAATCTGGCTGAAAAGGTAAAGGTTTCGCTCGACATTCGATGCATCGAGAATGATGATTGCGACCTCAGGTTTTGGGTGTTGAGGTAAATTCCCGGTCAGGACATTTACTGCAACAGCTTCATCCGCAGATCGGGCAGCAAGCGAATAAGTGCCTGGCAAGTCGATCACGTCAATTAACTCGGGCGTACCGGAGAGCCTCCCAACCTTTTGCTCGACGGTTACACCTGGATAGTTGCCAACTCGAGCGTTCATGCCACAAAGGGCATTGAACAGGCTGCTTTTGCCTGTGTTTGGATTGCCAATCAAAGCCACGGTGCGAACCGACTTTGGAATAGAATTCGCGTGCAAGATCACGACTCCTTGCGCACAATTACACGAGTCGATTCGTTTTTTCGCAGGCTAATTCGATAACCTCGTACTGCGTACTCGGTAGGATCTCCCATCGGTGCTCGACCAACCATTGAAATAGGCTCGTCTTCTATTAGACCCATCTCCATAAGACGGCTAGCAACCACATCATCCCCAAGAATCTCAACGATTACGGCAGACTCACCCTGAAAGAGTTCATCCAACCTAATGTGCGGATTAGTCATTATCCAGCAGTTGGGACAACGAAAATATCGGCGGAATCGCCTAGCCTCAGGCTGATGCGTCGTCCCTCGATACAGATTAGACATGGTTCACCCCGGCAAACCATTCGAACCTTGCATCCTTGGCGAATTCCCAATTCAGCTAATCGCTGCATTTGACAAGGCTGTCCACACATCTCCACGATGGTGCCCTGGCTTTCTGGCTGCAAGAATTCGATTGGGAGGGGAACCGAGTCAGTAATCATGGAACCACAGACTGGAAAGATTTCGTAAGGGTGAAACCGCATCTTCGTTGGTTGTCGTCTCGTCAGAGACAAGATCGTCAATTGACCATGTTTTTGTTGAGACTCAATTTCAACAACCAACTTCTATTAAACTATACTCCTTGTCGATCGCTGTGAAAAGCTGAGCTCAGGCCAATTTATGACGGAATTTGGCAATTTCCACAGCGAACGCTGTGAAAAGCTTTTTCAATCATTCGGCTAAAGTTTCAACGAAATTGGTTCCAATTTCCTTGATAAGGTACGGATAAAAGTCGATTACGAAGCTAAGAAGAGGACTTCGAAGGGACTATTGGCTAGCATTTGCGCAACGAATGGCGAGCTGCTTGCATAGATTATTTTGCAGTCCCACATTTTCAAACTGTCGAAATCGAGAGAGTTCTAGTAAACTCCAGTGGCTTAAGAAGTCGCAATAGCAGTAGAGGCCTCGGATGACCCGTGCCTAAGAAGTCGAAAGACGAAGCAGTCGAAAGGCTACAGAGTGCAAGAAACGTCAGGTGGAAAAACGTTTTACGATCGGTGGGGATGGCTAATCCTCGTCGCCAGCTTGATGTGCGTACCCTTTGCTTTTTACGGTGCCGGCAAAGCGGTCCAGAGCAACGTGAACAAGGTAGAGGACTGGTTACCAAAATCGTTCCCTGAAACGCGAGAGCTTTCTTGGTTTAGAAAGAACTTTCCCTCGGACCAGTTCATCCTTGTTAGTTGGGATGGCTGCAAGTTGGGAGAAAATCCTGAAATGGGCGGCGAGGGGGATGACCCTCGGATTGCTAGACTGGCGTCGCTAGTGGCACCGCAGAATGCAGATCCAAACGATTTGGATGCTAGCGAGGCCAGGAAGTATTTCAAAGGAGTATCGACTGGCCGCCAATTGATCGAGCAGTTAACGACCGGAACACACCCGCTCGAGTACGCTGAAGCGATTGAGCGTCTAAAAGGATCAGTTCTTGGACCTGACGGACGACAAACCTGTGTCATCGTTTCCCTCGATCCTGAAACAACGGCCAAGCTTAAGCCGATTCTCGGTCACGGCCAGATGAGGATTTTTAGGCCGAACGTTCCGCCGGGCGTTTTGCGTCGTCTGATAGCCGAGGCTGGAATTCCTGAAGATCAATTGCATCTCGGTGGTCCGCCAGTAGACAATATTTCGATCGACGAAGAAGGCGAGCGGACTCTCGTTCGGCTTGCAGGTTTTTCTGGACTTATTGGAATCATGTTGGCTTGGTGGTCGTTGCGCAGCATGATGCTTACCTTCATCGTTTTCAGTTGCTCGGTTACAAGCGCTGCAGCTGCGTTGGCCATGATTTGGGCAACCGGTGAAACGGTAGACGCGATCGTGCTTTCGATGCCTTCTTTGGTGTACGTATTAGCCATTTCTGGAGCAGTGCATTTTATCAATTACTACCGCGACGCCGTCCAAAACGGAGGATTGTGGGGCTCCACGGAACGGGCTGTCATCCATGCGCTCAAGCCGGCCGTATTGTGCTCGACGACGACAGCGCTTGGACTACTTTCACTGTGCGCGAGTGAATTGACACCTATTAGAAAGTTTGGGCTGTACGCGGCGTCAGGTGTGATGATTCTGATTGTCGTATTGTTTTTGCTGCTTCCTGCGGCACTCCACATCATTGGATATGCAAAGCGTTGGGTCATCGATTCAGTTCCACAGCCCATCAAGGCCTCGAAACATGAGGCCCATCCCCTTAGAGACGACACTTACGTCGAACGCCTCTGGGGAATGATTGCCAGCTTCATCGTACGAAACCACTTTGGAGTCGCAACGTCCTGTATTGCAGTTGTCGTTTTGGTCGGGTTTGGACTAACTAAAACACGGACAAGTATCGATCTACTTGAACTATTCGATTCGCAGGCTCGGATACTAAGGGACTATCGTTGGCTTGAAAAGAACCTTGGAATGCTTGTTCCGCTTGAGATCGTGATTCAATTTGATCAAGATAGCATTGCCAAGGCGGTTGAATCTCGTCCAGATCAAACGGAAATGGATGAGAGCAAGATCGTAGAGGATGCATCGCGATTGAGCTTTTTGGAGCGAATGGAAACCACCGTCCAAATCCAGGAAGCGATTCGAAATCAGTTTGGCGACAAGGGTTCCAAAATTGTCGGACGAAGCATGTCGGCTGCCACGTTTGCTTCTAGCTTACCGTTGCAGGATTCTAGCACTGTAACTTGGACGACTCGATTTGCGTTCAACAAGGCGATGGAAAGCAAACGCGAAGA
>JANLUJ010000580.1:0-1352 GCA_031363425.1 Pirellula sp. | reverse complement strand
AGCGGCCAACAAAAACAACATCAGCATCCATTGAGGCCACACATCCAGGACCGAATGCGCAATTGGCCAGTCTGGATAAACACATTGGCCGCTAGGCCAAATCGCCAGTGACAAGTAATGCACAATCACACCAGACTGGCTTAGCAAGTAGGTCCAAGGCGTCAATCCTGCTACTTGAATCAGTGCTCCGCTTCGGTAATCGACTTGGTAATGCAGCATCGACCACGCTAGGACACACCATGATGCAAACAAAAGCAAGTAGTAGTATTTACGTTTGGTAACTATTTCTTGCCAGTCCGCGGCGACGAAAACTCGATCGAACCAGATAACAGCCAATGGCGCTGTAACCATTACTTCTTTGCATCCCATTCCAAAGAAGCATGCGACAACCGAGCAGCTCATCCAAAACAAAACAAACCTGGATTCCTGTGATCTGACAAAAAAGTAGAGCGTCGCCAAGTACGACAACCCCATTAGCGATTCGAGTCTTTGGACGATGTACGTTACCGATTGCGTATTAAGTGGATGTACAGCCCAAACCAAAGCGACCGCAAACGCAATCAAGGACGCTGAATGGCTAAAAACCTGATCACATCTACGCAGCGTTCGCCGTACGAGTCCGAACAAACACAGAGCTGCTAAGCAATGAATGGAAAGATTGACTGCATGGTATCCCCACACTTCATAACCGTGAACTGCATAGTTGAGCGCAAAGGTGTAGTGAGCAAAGGGTCGATTGGAATTGTTCATCGCAACGGTTGGCGGCCAAACCGTGCGAATCGAAACTTCATCACGTATCCTTTGTAGGTCGTCGAAAAGAAACGGCACACTAAAGGTATTTGAATATGCAAGTGCGCATGCTATCGCTATGATCGACGAAGCCGCAATCGCTTCAAAGGCCCGATGATTTGACTCTCGTTTATTTGGATCCTTATCCGGCATTAGATCTCTTTCAAAATGGACTGTCACGGCTAGTGTGGTACGGTGGTCTCCACCGTAATTTGCTGATAAGTTTAGCTCAGGGCTCCAACGAGCTCGTCTCGTTGGAGCCAACGCTTTTTGGCTAGAGGCGTGTGCGACGCCAATGCCCGCCGGGCGTTTGGGCTACCCAAATCGTGTCTTCAGCTTAATCAATACTTCGCCCGATCTTGGATCGGTATTTCCCGTGAACTCATCCAAGCGTTTTAAGACTGCCAACAAAGTGTGATGGTATCGATTGTATGGGATGTGTCACTTGGCTTGGTGCGGATTGATCCGAACGGAAAGCGAATCGAAAACGCAAATTGCTTGCGCTAAGTTCGCCTAGTACTCTCGTCCTAGGATTCGAGTTTCGATCCACATTCTTAAACAAG
>JANLUJ010000568.1:0-5273 GCA_031363425.1 Pirellula sp. | reverse complement strand
CGACGGTTTTGTCGCCAAAGCATTCGATTGTCTGGATCGACTAATTCGGAGTCCTGGTCGCTGTGCGAAGACATCCTGTAAGCTGAGGACAGAACGATTTGCCGATGGAGCCGCTTGATAGACCAGTCTTTTTTTACAAACTCATTGGCAAGCCAATCGAGCAGTTCTGGGTGGGATGGAGTTTGACCGCGTAGTCCAAAATTTGAAGCGCTTGTTACCAATCCTTCGACAAAGTGACCTTGCCAAATCCGATTGACCATGACGCGAGCTGTTAGCGGATGATCCTTGTCGGCAATCCACTTCGCCAACTCCAGTCTACCGGAGCCCTTTTCTCGACCCGCCAACTCCGCGTTATTCGACTCACCTCGGAACACCGTCGGAATCGACGGTACCAAAGGTTCGCCAATGGTCTGCAAGTGATTTCCTCGTACATTTACGGCGACAAATCGAGTGGGGCCGTCCGTAACCGCCATCGCGCGCGGTAGACTAGGTCTCTCTTTCTCTAGCTTGTCGGTCGTAGCTTGCAGCTCTACAAAACCTTTCTTTTCGTCATCTGCTAGCGTCTCTTCAATTTTTGGGTAGTAGACAAACAATTCACCGTCGAAGAACTGCCTAAAGAGTTTTGCTGTCTCAGCAGACGTTATTTTACCTTTGTCGTTGCGAGGGGCATCCCGGACCTCTGCCCAAATCTCGCGCAGGACCAGAGCATAGGTGCTCATCAACTCTTGCTTGGAACGCGGACATGCGTGTTTGCTTAGTTTGTCGTCCCACGAACTTCGTTTCTTCTCATCCGCAGTTAACTCTTGCCAAACCCTTGCCGATTTTTCAGCGAATGATTCTCTTTCCAACGAAGCCAAATGACGCCACACACGAAGGAAGTCGACTTCTCTGGATGGCGTTACGGGATCGCGTTGAAGAAGTTGTTGCCATTTCTCCGATTCTTTGATGAGCGGCTCGCCTTGCGATGAATCCATTTGGAGTGAACTCGACATAGCAACCAAAAACGAATTCAACTGCTTCTCAAAAGCCCGGTCCGAGTAGATACGCTTTTTCTCATCAAGCTCCGCCTTGCGCTTGTCAAATCGCTCTTGATGAACTTTTATTGTCTTGGACAACATCTCATCCGGCAAATCCCTTTCGTTCCATTGCGAAACGAAGTTGAGATGCTCCATGGACTTTGTGCTTTGCAGAATTCCCGCGAGCGCGTAGTAGTCTCTTGCAAGGATAGGATCGAACTTGTGGTCGTGACACCTGGCGCAGCCTAGAGTCAATCCTAGAAACACTTTTCCAATCGTGTCCAGTTGCTCATCCACCATGTCTGCAACGAGTTTCGGCTTGTCCTGTTCAGCAAGCATCTTGGGGCCGATTACCAGAAAGCCGGTGGCCGTGATCAATCGTCCCTGCTCCGTTTCGGATCCGGCTGGTAATAAGTCACCTGCCAGCTGCTCTACGACAAAATCGTCATAGCGAATGTCTGCATTGAGCGACTCGATGACGTAATCGCGATAACGCCAAGCTACTGGGTAGCCATGATTCTCATCCGCCCCGTTGGAGTCTGCGTAGCGGGCCAAGTCGAGCCAGTACCGTCCCCAGCGCTCACCGTATCTTGGCGATGCAAGCAATCTATCTACCACCTGTTCGTAGGCATCGGATTGCTGAGATTGAACAAACGCATCTACTTCGTCCTGCGAGGGAGGAACGCCGTTCAAATCTATGAACACTCGCCGAAGCCAAGTTGTTCGGCTCGACTCTGTATTCGGTTCAAGACCCGCGCGGGAGCGTTTCTCATCAATGAACAAATCGATGGGTGTGCGGCTCCAAACCGAATGAACCGTCGGAATAGCAATCGGCTCGCGTTGGCGAAACGACCAAAATTGTTTGGCTTGAAGCCAGTCGATGGTTTCATTTTTCGGTTTGGCTGCTGATTCATTTCGAGGGTCCGGTGCTCCCATAGCGATCCACTTTTCAAAGTCGGCAATCACTGCGTCTGGGAGTTTCGATTTTGGTGGCATCTTCAAGTCTTGATGACGTAACGCCTGGATCAAAAGGCTCTTGCCCGCATTCTTCAAATCAATCACGGGCCCTGAATCGCCTCCGTTGGAAATACCCTCGCGGGAATCAAGCAGCAGGCCACCATTGATCTCTGCAGCGGATGCAGAATGGCACTCGAAGCAATGCGCCACCAGGGCAGGCCGAATTCGCGATTCGAAAAAGGCAATCCCATCT
Organism: Pirellula sp.; assembly: GCA_031363425.1. GTDB lineage: Bacteria > Planctomycetota > Planctomycetia > Pirellulales > Pirellulaceae > JBKCUI01. The sequence goes on along the minus strand of JANLUJ010000568.1, from coordinate 3,047 downwards.
TCTTCTTTTCCATGCAAACATTCATTTGGAGTCCTTGCGATGGTCAACAGCGCGAGGAAAATCCAACCTGCCAGAGAACACTTACGGAAGCTCAGAAATGGAAATGCAAACATGGAACAGATCAAGCGAAAGAGCTTGTGTTAGCCGTGTTTACGGCACTCGGGAGGGAAGGTTAAAACAGAGGTGGAAAAGGCGGATCATGAATTGTACTGCACACAACCGCACTTTTCCATCCTCGTAATCTGTCACAGCCTGCAACTAGCCTACTCGATGTCATTTCAAAAAGATTGAGGGGGTGGGGCATAGTATCCATTGGCAAGCTGAGGCTAGAAATCGCCTCCTCCGCCGGCGTCACCGCCCGAATCACCACCGCCAAAATCACCACCAAAGTCGCCACCAGTTCCAGAGTAGTCGGTATCTTGACCTGAGAATCCGGTTGGATCACCAACTCGATTATCGTGGTCTGAACCCCATGCGTTTCCATGGCTGCCCGAGAATTGGTCATAGAGCCACATGCCTGCTGCCGCCCCAAACATACCACCGAGCAGTGAACCGAACATACCCCCTCCGCCGAAGCCAGGAGACATTCCCGCGCCAACGTTTGTACCCCGTCCCCCTAATACGGAACGAAGAATTCCAACGATCAGCCAGATCGCTCCGATGCCAACCACCGCAATAATTAGCCAGACCCATGAGTTAGAAGATTCGGTCTGAACAGCTTTCATTGGCGTAGCCGCAGAAGTAGATGGGGCGCTGTTGGCCTTGTTGCGCGGAATCACATGGCTTGCCATGGTGGTGAATACAAAGTTGACACCCTCTGTCAACGCTTCATCGTTCTGCTTGTTACGCAGTCTACTAAGCATGAGGCTGGCGAGCTTGTCGCGATCACTCAAAGTGAAGGCCTTGGTCTGGGTTTCATTGCCAACGACAATTTGGAGGTGGGCTGGCGCTTTCGAAATCAATAGGTAAACCCCGTTCACCTTTTGTTGCTTAGCCTGCTTCACTGTCCACTGTTCAAACATCCGATTCAAGGCGGCTTTGTCATTAAGGTCTACCCCCAGTTTGATCTCTTCTGGGATTTCCTTAAAAGTTTCGATCACAAGATCTTTCTTGTACTGATGCTCGATGTCAGAAATCTTGCGGGTAGCTTCCGTTTTGGCCGAATCGGAGAAAAAGTCGCCGTTGTCGCGAATCGCTCCTAGTCCGGCACGTGAGATCGATGTGCCGAGCAGGGTCGCCACGACAAAACCCAGTGCGAGGATCGTTGGATGTTTAAACATGGGTTTTTCCTGGTCAAAAATGATACAGCGGACTGAAAGTAGAAACTAAATTTCGCAGCGGGTCCGTTATGGCATACACTCATATGCCGATTCAAAGAGAGCACATCTTGTGCCGAATCGAGCAAAAGCAGCTGCGAGACGCAGGCGGGACGCCTCAGAAGTAAAAAAGAAGACTACTCCAAGCGTTTTCGCTCCACCATGACGCCGTTCCTACCAGCGGACTTGGCGCTATGAAGAAGTTTGTCGGCTCGTTCAAACCAACTGTCGGAGTTGTCGTCCGCTCTTAGGATCGCGGCTCCAAGCGAAATAGTTAGCTTCCCCAATGGCTCGCCTGTGCTCCGCACCGTCAAGTCGTTTTCAGAGAAGAACAGGCGAATGCAGTCCGCCAATTGTTTGACCTGGTCCGGTTCAACGTGTACGAAGAGTGCAAATTCGTCGCCACCATAACGGGCAACCGTCGCACCCTCTGCCAGTTTTTTTAGTGAGCTTCCCACAAAACGGAGAACATCATCACCCGTTGCATGACCATGTGTGTCGTTAATGTTTTTGAATTTATCCAAATCCACTAGGATCAAGTAGTTCGGTGTTTCGGTTGTCCTAGGTTCATTTGCGCGAATGATTGTTGCATCGAATAATCTCCGATTGCCAATCCCAGTGAGTGGGTCAATTAGGATTGTCTTTTGCATATCAACGAGAGACTCTCTAAGTTGGTCCACCTGGCTCTTAGAGGATTTCAACTTCAAATCCAAATCCGCGATTTGTTGTTGCATTTTTTCGTTGCATTGCAACACGGAGCTAAGGCAACTCTTTATTTCCGCTGGCGTTACGGTTTCATCCAGCAGTCGGTCGCTGGCAGACGAAATCGAGCCACCGAATTCTACGTTGGCTCCTTGTTGCGTGGAAATTAGAGATTGAAGTCCTTCCATTTCCGTAGCAAGGTTTTGGCTTATTTTATGATTTGCTTCGGCTGCGTCAGATGAATTCAAGAACTGTTGTCGCAGCTCGTGCAATTGTGAAACACTAACCGACTTGGCGACTTTTACCGCATAAGTAAGCTGCTCGTGGATAGCCTTATTCTCACCTTCCACATAGCGATACCATACTTCGTAGACTTCAGGTGTAGGCGGAGTTCGGAATGTGCTGATATATGCCAACGCTTCTTTAGCCATCGAAAACGCTTTCGCGCTTTCATCTTGGTTCATCGCGTTAACTTCTTGCGTAGTCGAAGGCGTTGGCATACATACAGTCCGGACTGAGAAAGGGCCCAGAAATATGTAGGCTGCGATTTGCAGAAAACCTTAATTGAACAGAATCGACGACACGATTCTACTTAGAAACTCATTTAAGCGATTAGTTGAGCGGGTTAGTCCGATTGTTCATGCATTCTTTTCATAGGAATGCATCATTGAGCAGTTCAATGCAGCGACGGAGAATCTGAATTCCGCTAGAATTTTCGGGCTCTCTTGATCCCCCGACGAACAGGCTGTTCGCCAAGAAGATCATCGGATATTGGGCTGGAGTAAGATCGGAACGCTTCGTCCACGGACACGGTTTGAAAAGGTATTTCATCCCGTACAGGAGCTTGGACGAAATTCTGCGATGAGGCTTGTTCAGTGAGTTCCACTCTTGATTTGAGCGGTACTTCGCGCATCGCATTCCATACGCTTGGATCCCACAACGAATTAATTCTTGCTACTTTCGTGGAACTGGCCAGATCAACCGGGCGATTTGAACTCAGCGGTCCAACTAAGCGTGCCAAGAACACGG
>JANLUJ010000543.1:0-6795 GCA_031363425.1 Pirellula sp. | reverse complement strand
GTCATCGCGAGCACGGAAGCTTCAGGGTTGAGGATCGGTCGTGCCGCGTTGGTAACCGAGATTAGGCTGTAAACGCTGACATCCATCGCCAATTTGAATCCTGCACGACTCGTTTCAACCGTGTCGCGTGACAAATCATCTCGGTCTGCAAATGCGATAGAATGCAGTAGGAAATCAATATTTCCCATCCTTTCGCCCGCCATTCTCATAAACGCGTCTACCTGTGCGTCATCCTGTACGTCGAGAGGTTCGAGAAACGCCGTTTGGCTTGAAAATTCTACAGTGCACTTTGAAACCCGCATTCGGTTTTTTTTCTTTTCATCGTCTGGCCTGTCTGGCAAATGCGAAAAACCGCAAACCCCACCGTGTGCCATGATCTCGCGAGCGATTGCCCATGCGATCGAACGATCATTTGCAACCCCGAGTATTAATCCCTTCTTGCCTTCGAATAACTTCATTTCGCCAAACCTTAGCCATTGAGAAGATGCATGAGAACTTTCCTATCCGATTAACCTACCCGCCCAAGCTTACCACCGACAAGCCCCGCTAGGAATGAGGCTCTCTGACGAGAAACCTGCGCCCCTGCTCGTGGCTGCCTCGTTTTCCGGTTATTATTGAACTAGTTATCGAACACCATCGATCCGAATGCACCCTGTTCCCTTGAAAAGCCAAGCTAAATATGCCAGAGGATTCGTCTGAAAAACAGCGTCCACAATATCGTCGCGTAATCTTAAAGCTTAGCGGCGAAAGTCTTGCCCACTCGGGCGAAAGAGGGATTAGCATGGACGAGGTGACCGCCATCGCCAAACAGATTCGGCAAGCCCACGAACTCGGTTGCCAGATTGCCGTCGTGGTTGGCGGTGGCAACATTCTCCGCGGGGCCCAGTTCAAAGGCTCGAGTGGCGAGATGATTCAGGAAGCAACCGCTCATTATATGGGGATGCTGGCTACCGTCATCAATGCATTGGCAATGCAAGATGCCCTTGAAAACATCGGATGCACGACTCGGGTCATGTCCGCTATCAAAATGGATGGCGTCGCCGAGCCGTTCATCCGTCGCCGGGCTATTCGTCACTTGGAAAAAGGTCGGATCGTCATTTTGGCCGCTGGGACCGGTGCACCTTTTGTAACGACAGACACCGCCGCTGCCAATCGCGGACTAGAACTCGATGCCGATATCGTTCTTAAAGCCACTCGCGTGGACGGTGTCTACAGCGAAGATCCAGAAAAAAACCCACACGCCACCCTCTATCGCGAACTCGATTACGATACCGTCATCGAACGCAATCTCAAAGTCATGGACTCAACAGCCATCGCACAATGCAGGACGCATCAATTGCCGATCTTGATTTTCAATTTTAAGAAAGAGGGCAACATAGTCAAAGCCGTCAGCGGCCAAAAAGTCGGGACTCGTATCAGTCCTCGTACGGCGTCTGGCGAACGCATTCTCGTGAATGCAACATGACTACTAGCTACTTGAACCACCCTCCGACTATTCTCTTTCCCATTTAGGAGTATTGCAATATGAGTGTCGAAGACATCTTGATGGACACAGAAGACCGCATGGACAAAGCTCTTGGCGTGCTCAAAAACAACTTGGCCGGTATACGCACAGGCCGAGCAACTCCAGGGTTACTCGACTCGGTGAAGGTGACCATTTACGGTTCGCAGACCCCCTTAAAACAATTGGCTAGCGTCGGAGCACCCGAACCCCAACAATTGGTCATTCGCCCGTTCGATTCCAGCACCATCAAAGAAATCGAAAAGGCAATTGTTGCAAGCGAGCTTGGACTCAACCCTCAAAGCGATGGCCGCATCATCCGGATCAATATCCCTCCTCTAAGCACCGACGTTCGCAAGAAATTGGTCGCTCGTATCAAGGACCTTTCCGAAGAAAGTCGCGTCTCGATTCGAAACGTCCGTCGTGATTCGAACAAAGCCATCGATACCGAGGAAAAGGAAAAGCTCATTAGTGAAGACGACCGAGACAAGGCAAAGGAAGCCGTTCAGGAGCTAACCAAGAAGTTTGAAAGCTCGGTTAGCGATCTGGCAAGGAACCGTGAAACCGATGTCATGGACGAGTAGAGATCGTTCGACGCCCAATCGTTGACCCCCGATCCGTTCCCCTCCACTTCCGGCCATGCGAACCACCTTCTTGCCTATGTCTATCACCATTCGTTGTTTTGTATTCTCGACGGTCAGCGCGTTATCGAGCCTCGGATTTGTCAATGCGCTTCCAGCACAAGACAAAGACGTACCCGGCAAAGAGATTTTAAATGCTCCTCCGCGGCCTAAGCGACCGGACTTCAAGCCTGCAAAGCTACCACTCGAATTCTTTGAGGGGGAACGCATTGCCTTGGTCGGGAACTCAACCGCGGAAAAAATGAATTTGTACGGGAATTTCGAAACGCGACTGCATCTTCGATTCCCAGAAAAAAAAATTGTTGTGCGAAATTTTGGTAGACCCGCCGACGAGGTAGGCAGTCGTCAGCGACCAGGCAACTACGATTTGCTCGACGACCCTCTCTACAGTTTTTCGCCCGATACCGTTTTATGTTTCTTTGGCTTCAACGAGTCGTATGCGGGTCCCGAAGGAGTCGATGGCTTTAAACGCGGATACCTTTCATTCTTGCAGCAATTTTCAGAACGCTACACACGCGATGAATCCGGCAGCAAAGTTCGATTCATCCTCGTTACTCCCGCCGCATTCGAAAACACCAACGATCCACTTTTGCCAGCTGCCGACGCCATCAACAAGAACTTGATCCTTTATGCCGATGCTGTTCAGCAGGTTGGAAAAGAAACCAACTGGGGCGTTGTCGATCTCTTTAAGGGTACCAAGCAACGCTATGACGCTCAACCGAAATGCCAGTTCACTATTGCCGGATTTGCTTGCAACGAACAGGGCGATGCCGTAATCGGTGAACTGTTGGATGAAGGCCTCTTCGGAAAGTCGAACGGAACCGCTCCCAAAGAACTCTTTGCAAATGTAAAAGCCGCTGTTGTAGACAAAAGTTGGGTTCATTCCCAAGATTACCGAATGCTCAATGGTTGGTATGTGTATGGAGGTCGCCGCACCTGGGATCATGAGACATTTCCTAACGAGTACCTCAAGATTCGGCAAATGGCCGCCTTGCGTGACGCTTTCATTTGGGAGCTGGCAGCTGGAAAAACACCTGCTCCCGTCGACGACGAAAAGACCAATCCAGTCGTTGTTCCTGCAACTCGCTTTGGCGTCCCAATCCAAAAGTATTCGGAGCCTGCTGAACTGAAGTACTTGAGCCCGAGTGAGTTTATCGCTGCGACAGATGTTGCCGACGGGCTTGAAATCAAGCTCTTTGCGGATGAAAGCAAGTTCCCCGAATTGGCCAAACCGGTCCAACTCAATTTCGACAACAAAGGCCGCCTCTGGGTCTCGTGTATGCCAACCTATCCTCAATGGCGTCCCGGCGACAAAAAGCCCAACGACCGTCTCTTGATTTTTGAAGACACCGATGGTGACGGTACAGCCGACAAATGCAAAACGTTTTACGACAAACTACATTGCCCCACTGGATTCGAGTTCTTCAACGGTGGAGTACTAGTAACCGATCAACCTCGACTCATTTGGCTAAAAGATACGGACGGTGACGACAAAGCCGATCAGGTCGTTGAGATCATCGACGGCTGGGGAACGGATGACACTCACCATACCATTGGAGCCTTCGAATTCTCACATGGCGGCCTAATGCATATGCTTGAGGGTGTTGCCATGAGTACCACACTTGAAACACCCTGGGGCCCGAAGCGTTGGTCGGGGGCTGCCGGCTCATTTGTTTTCGATCCAAAGACCTTCGAGATCAATCGCTTTACTACCCCAGGATACGGCAATCCATGGTGCATGACGTTCGATCCTTGGGGACAAGGAATCGTCGGAGACGGCACCAATGCGCAGCAGCATTGGGCCACTGCGTTGTCAGGCAATCAGATCGGACCACGGCGAGGACTGGACGCGATCTTCGACAACCAGGGAATGCGGCCCGCACTAGGTAACGAATTTATCTATTCCAAACACTTTCCGGATTCATTCCAAGGCCAATTCACTTATGCATGTGTGATCAACATGAACGGCATGCCTCGATTCCGAATCCGTGATGACGGTGCGGGTTTTGCAGGCGAACGCATCATGAAAGATGATGGAAAGCCAAACGACTTGATCAGTAGCAAGGACAAGAATTTCCGACCAGCTGATCCACAAATAGGTCCGGATGGGGCGCTTTGGTTTGGAGATTGGTGCAACGCGCTTATCGGTCACATGCAGTATTCTCAACGCGACCCCAATCGGGATCACGTTCGCGGACGCGTCTATCGACTAGTGGCCAAGGACCGACCGTTCGTCAAACCAACCACTCAATTTGGAAAAAGCGAGACGGAGCTATTGGAACAATTGCGAGTCTACGAACCGCGAACTCGTTACCGCGTCCGTCGCGAACTCGAAGGGCGACCGACCGAAAAAGTTGCGACTGCCGTCAAAAACTGGGTTTCGAAGATTCCTGTAAATGATCCTGAACGCGAACGGTTGCTAACCGAGGCACTTTGGATACAGCAAACGCACCATATCGTGGACAATGGATTGATTGCTTCGATTCTTTCTAGTTCAGATCCTCGAGCCAGGGCAGCTGCGATTCACTCGGTTTCGGACTTGATGCGATGGATTCCCAACGCCAGCGAAATCTTCGTCAAGGCATCGACGGATCCTCATCCAAGAGTACGTGCCGAAGCGGCTCGTGCACTGAGCTTCATACCGAGTGAAGCGTCGGTCGATGCCCTAATCAATCTCGCCTCAACCGAACAAGACAAATGGTTGCAGTACATTGAGGAACATTCGATTGGAGCGCTTCAACAAACCTGGGAGCCGCTTTATAAAAGCGGTGCCCTGGCTGGCAAGAATCCTGCCGGTCTCGCAGCCATCGAAAAATACTTATCGACCTCAGGTCCAGGAATCGCAGCCGAAAGGCAGATCAAGATCCTTCTGGCTGCTCCGGAGGTACGACAACAAGTGGCGAGGAACAACGCTTATGCCGCGTTGGAAAACTTAAGAGGCAAGGCGGACAATGGCAAGGCGGTATTCGCACGCGTCTGCGCCAACTGCCACCAAATCGATGGCAAGGGCTATGCATTTGGTCCCGAGTTAACCAAAGTTGCCACGCGATTGAATCGCCATGACTTGATCGAGTCGATCGTTGAGCCCAGCCTGAAGATGGACCCGAAGTATTTGACTGAGATCATTCGAACAACGGACGATGAAATTATTACAGGCTTTGTTTCGGCTGAGACGAAAACCGAATTGACGCTTGCATTGCCCGAGGGCAAGACCCGAACGCTCAAGATTGCCGACATCGAGGAACGCAAGGTGGCCAAGCAGAGCAGCATGCCCGAGAATCTTGGCGCAACCGTAGCCCCAACGGAATTCCTAGATTTGATCGAGTACATGACCACGCTCAAATAGACCACGCTCAAATAACAACCACGTAGGTCTGCCTGTCCTCAGGCGGACAGCAGGTAGGTCCGCCTGTCCTCAGGCGGACATCTCGTTCTCGACAGGTCTTGAACCGCCGAGCACGAGCACTGTCCGTCGGACTGAGAACGAGCACGAGATTCGATTGCCATTCGAAATGTGGGGCAAGCAGAGGCTGTCGGCTGAGGACAACAGGACCTACGTGTTCCGACAACCATGTCCGAAAGCGGCGAGTATTGATTGCGTTGTGAGCGTATGATAACTGCATGTTCCAACAACACATGCCATCGCCAATCATTTGTGACCGCGCTCGTGCGGCCAAAGACGCTCGCTTTGACGGGCTATTCTTCACGGCGGTTCGAAGTACGGGCATCTATTGCAGGCCCGTCTGTCCGGCACCAACACCCAAAAGAAGTAATGTCTCGTATTATCCCACCGCTACTGCAGCCGCTGCGGCCGGTTTTCGACCGTGTTTGCGTTGTCGCCCAGAACTATCGCCAGGGACGAATGGTTGGGGAGCGGAACATGTGGTACAGCGAGCTTTGGCAATGATCGCGGAAGGTGCGTTGGACAATATCTCGATCGAGGCGCTCGCTCAAAGGGTTGGATTGAGTGGACGTCATTTGCGTCGCGTATTCATCGAACACACTGGGGCAACGCCGATGGCGATGCACACCACCAGACGATTGCTCCTTGCCAAACAATTGCTGGCGGAGACGACACTGCCTATGACTCAGGTAGCGTTCGCAGCTGGGTTCAAGAGTTTGAGGCGATTCAATTCCGTTTTTTCGGAAGGCTGCGGCATGCCTCCAACGGCGATTCGAAGATTGCGTGCCATGGTACCTACCGGGGCAATTAAACTCCGCCTTGCATATCGACCGCCGCTGGACTTTCCCCTGATGCTTGCGTTTTTCGCCAAGCGAATCCTTTCCGGTATCGAGCAAGTCAACGTCGATAGTTATGAGCGAGTGGTGGGACCGGCGTCTGCATCGACATGGATTTGCGTTTCGGAAAACAAACAAAAACCCGAACTCATTTTAGAAATATCGGACACAGACCCGCGCTCCATTCCGAACATCGTGCGTCGAGTTCGCCGTCTCTTTGACTTGGATGCCGACCTAGCTTCGGTGCATGAGGTATTGAATCAGGAACCGATCTTAGCCAATGCGATTTCCAAGCGACCCGGATTGCGCGTGCCTGGCGGTTGGGATGGGTTTGAAGTCGCGGTTCGAGCTGTGCTTGGTCAGCAGATAAGTGTGGCCGGAGCGACAACTCTAGCGCATCGACTTGTTCGTACC
>JANLUJ010000525.1:0-5203 GCA_031363425.1 Pirellula sp. | reverse complement strand
CCCCCCCCCCACTCTCACTGTTTTCCCCCTTTTATTTTTGGGGGTCGTCCATATTCAAAACCCCCCCCCCCGCTCGTTAAATAAAACAACCCCCACTACGGCCAACCCCAATTCCTAGGTTGGACAGAGCACTAGTTTTCTTCGAACCCGTTTGTTCAGTGACGTAGGACCAAGGCAGTCAAACCTTATCGCTTGCAACGCTTGTTTCTTTGGTGCTTGTTTTGCGATGCCAAACTTTGGTTTGTGCCATATGGATGCATGCCTTAATGAAGCGATTGTGCATAAGGGTCCGATACGTACTGTCGTAACGCTTGCGAGGATCGAGCGTCATCTAACTGTTTTGCATTCATTTCCGTTGGATCTGGATGCGACTCGTTCCAGTTTTTTTAGAAATTGCTCCGACAGCCATGACAAATCGCGCACAGCTTCGCAGGTGGGTAGTTAGTGGATGCCTTGCATTAACCTGTTTGTCCGGTTGCCGGCCCACCGAGCGATTCCGCGCTTGGCGAGATAGTTCGGAGGTGTCATATTTTCAGAACTACATGACGCAGATCGAGCATCCGGATGTGAATGCACCGATATCGCCGACGGTCGCTCAAAGTCCATCTCCCTTGTCCGTGCAAAACCCAAGTGAATTGTCCACATTTGACTTGACACTGCAGGAAGCAATTCGAGCAGCTCTGCAGAGCAGCGAAGTTTTGCGATCTCTTGGCGGAGCAGTCGTGACAGCCCCTCAGGGGCAAGCAACTCAAATCGATGCTGCATTAACGGACTTGAACCCACAGGGCGGGACGCAGGCTGCGTTAGCAGCGTTTGACGCTCAAGTTACGTCCCAGCTATTTTGGCAAAAGAACAATCGCCCAGTCAACAACGCCGGAAATCCTTTTGTGGCCACTGGCTTCGAGCAAACCACCGGCAGCTACATTAACGCGATAACCAAAAGAACTGCCACCGGTGCCTCGTTCGCTTTACGAACCAACGTTGTCTACGACAATAACAACAACCCCTTTCGACAGTTCCGAAGCGACTTCAATGGCTTTTTGGAAGCTGAATACCGTCAACCATTGATGGCCGGTTCCGGTTCGACCTACAACCGCATTGCTGGTACGTCGATTGTGCCAGGAACGTACAACGGCGTTCTCATTGCTAGAATCAATACCGACATATCGCTAGCCGACTTTGAAGCCGGTGTTCTTCGTCTGATCAATGATGTCGAAGGCGCTTATTGGGAATTGTATTTTGCATATCGAGCCCTAGACGCGCAGCTCTCGGGTCGCGAAAGTTCACTAAAGACCTGGCAACGTATCAACGAACTTCAAAAAGTAGGTTCACGAGGCGGAGAAGCGGATGCCGAAGCCCAATCGAGATCAACGTATTACCTATTTGCTTCGCAAGTCAACGATGCGTTGTCCGGTACAACAGGCTTGTATACGTCGGAACAGCGATTGCGATACGTCATGGGACTGCCGCCAACGGATGGTCGACTGCTAAAGCCATCGGATGAACCTTTGCAAGCCGAAGTCGCATTTGATTGGGAGGCTTCGCTTTGCGATGCATTGACCCGACGCGTCGAAGTCCGTCGACAAGAATGGACGATCAAACGTCGAGAACTTGAATTGATTGCTTCGCGACTTAACAAACGTCCAAGACTGGACGCTCTAACGCAGTATCGATGGAGAGGATTGGGAGACCATCTCATTGGCGCTCGAAACCCGAACAACCAGTTAGAAAGCCTTACACAAAGTATTACCGAAGGGAACTTTCAAGAATGGCAAGCAGGATTCGATTGGTCCTACGCGGTTGGATTACGCCAAGCATCGGCGGCAGTTCGTCACGCTCAGCTAAACCTAGCCCGCGACATGACGATTTTGAAAGAACAACAACTTCGCATTTCCCATGACTTGAGCAATGCCTCTCGTCAAATTTCTCGCAGTTACGTTCAATTGCAAATCAATTACAATCGAATCGAAGCGGACAAATTGCAAGTCGAAGTTTTACGCAATCGTTACGAACGCGGGTTGATCAACATCAGTTTCTTGTTGCAAGCTCAACAGCAGCTAGCCAACAGTACGAGCGCTTTTTATCGTTCGTTGGTGGACTACAATCTCGCCCTCCGCGATTTCCATCGCGAAAAGGGTTCGTTGCTTGCTTACAACCAAGTCAACTTGTCAGAGGAGGCACTCGACGGTGCAATGCAGCAAGCGGCATATCAACGCGGTCGGCACTTCACTCCGCGAGACAATCCCGAGGATGTAACTGTTCGCAATCGGGTAAGCCAGGGTGCATTCAACCCGTCTAGCGTTGGTCAGCCCGTCGCACCAGAATCGATCCTGTCCGAAATCGCGGATCCGATTTCTAACCCATAGGGCTATAGGCTTTCCCACCCTTCGCACCAATGATGTGGAGGATAGCTCTTGGGCTAACTCCGTGGGTAGCCAAAAAGCCCGAATGATCCACCGGTCAAGCCGGTGGGATTCAAAATACCTCAGGACTAGTCCGCGGTATTATTGCATTCTCGCAGTTCAATTACCGAAATCGCCAACGATGTCGCCAAAATCGCGAGTCATGAGAGCGAGCAGCGTCGACGGGTTGATGCCGGCAGAAAGATACTGCACTGATCCATCTGCAAAGACGAAGTTAGCGCCGCCGGTGTGGAATGCGTAGATTTCAGAGTCGTTGGTGCAATTGATCATGCAATTCCCGACCATGGTGACCGCACCGCTGCTACTGGTGTTGTTTTGCAGGCCAGTAGCGCTGGCGCCGTCGACGCTGAATCCGCCATTGATGTCTGCCCATCCCCAACCGTCAGCCGTAACGTTGGTGCCAAGAGCGATGTTACCGGTTCGAGGATTGAGTGATTTGCGTCCTGAGACGTACATGGATGGACGACCTGCGGCCTCTGCAATAATGATAGTATTGGATAGTCCATCTGATATTGAAGCCATTCTAACCCCATCTGGTCCCCGTCCTAGAGCGCCCATGGTTTCCTTTGTTCCAAGAGATGGCATTCCAGCAATCGTAAACACCGAGTTTCTGATAGCATTTAGGGATGCATAATCCCCATATCCCCACTGCGGCGAATCCATGCGCGAACCGCTGGTAAGGGCAGTGTACAAATTCTGTGGCGGCAAGTCACGGCTTGAAGGAGCCGAAGGGCATAGCATCGTTGGGATAGTTACTTTGGTCATCGCGTCGTTTGTCGCAGCATACCATGGGGTGTTGAAAGTGTAGCCGCTGTGCACGTTGTTTTGTTCAATGAAAGGAAGGATCATGGCCGTCCAAGATTGTTCGTTTCGAACCGGGGCCGTGACCGCAATCCTGCTTGGGGGAAGCCTTTTGTGTGCACTCTCATAGTTGTGTAATGCTAGGCCAAGTTGACGTGCGTTATTGCTGCAGCTCATGCGGCGAGCCGCTTCTCGGGCAGCTTGAACTGCCGGCAACAAGAGGCCGACCAAAATCCCTATGATCGCAATCACAACCAAAAGTTCCACTAATGTAAAGCCTCGACGAATTCGACTCATCAGATCCATTCCTATTGTTTCGCGTAATCCAAACGTGTGCGTCAGAGAACGGGCGAAAGTGTAGAAAGCAGCGTGGCGATTAACGCTAAGCTGCCATGAATATTGCGTTAAGAAAGAGTTAAGATGTCTTTGCCTTAGAGCTGCAAAACGCGGAGAGCTTGGGATAGCTGCGGCCAATCTGTTGGCATTCGCAGCGTCGATTCCATTCCTTCGATATCCTCAATCGATGACAAGTCTGAAATGAACTCGAGGCATGCCTCGACCACCTCCGAATCCCACTGAGTTCCCGTTCCGCTTCGAAGGATTTCTATCGCCCTTTGTTGGCCCATCGCATTTCGATAGACCCTCGATGACGTCATGGCATCGTAAGCATCTGCAACGGCTAAGATTCGAGACATCAATGGAATTTCCTCTCCAAAGAGCTGATGCGGATAGCCACGACCGTCTATCCGTTCGTGATGATAAAGAACTCCAGGAAGTGCAAACCTGAGCTTTCCTAGTTCTTCTAGGATGCGATGGCCAATTTCAGGGTGTTTTTGAATGATTGCAAACTCGTCTGATTCTAGCTTGCCGGGTTTCAGCAGCACATGATCCGGAATCCCAATCTTACCGATATCGTGGAGCACACCAGCTAGGTAAATTTCCTGGCACGATATCTCGGAGAGACGAAGGCATTGAGCGATCTGATAACCAACGCTTCCGACGCGCTCGCTGTGACCGTGTGTGTACGGATCGCGAGCTTCGATGGCATTGCTCATCGCGCGAAGCGTGCCTAACACAAGCTGTTCGCTTTCTAATAGATACGCGTTGCTATATCCGTCGGCCGAGAGGTGTCCTGCAACCTCATGTAGGAGTTCCGCATCACGTGTACTAAAACCGACTGAACCATTGGTTAAGTGAACCGATTTGCGAGACTTCTTTTCGTTGATTGCAATAACGAATCCAATTGGCTCAGAATCGCCGATTGGGACCACCACGCATGAATGCAATAGACCATTGCAAAGCTGGATTTCGATTTCGTTCAAGACGACCGAGTCACCGCTAGCGGGCGTTGCGGTTTGGATCAATAGGAATCGAAAATCATCCAAAGTCCAATTCAAATCACCGCTTATCATCGACTCGAGACCGTGGTTGTTGCATTTGCCATCTGCGCACACCCAGATAGCTATTGCTTCTGCATCGATCAAGTTACGAAGTGATTCAATGGCATGGCATGATTGCTGACCAACCGATTTCTTGCGAATAGCCCTTTGAGCATTGAGTTGACGGAGCCAGAAGCGTTCGCTGGCGTTTTTTTCTAATTCGCATTCGGCATCTAGGATAGCTCGTTCCTGGTAGTCTATCTTGTGTTGCCGACGAATCGCTTCTCCAGCAACCTTGATCAGTTTCCTGCTTGAGTCTGTCGGTGGTTCATTGGAACGTCCAATGGCATACCACTGCTGGCCATCGATTCCAACAAGCGGTATCGCAAAAACCGATCTGCCGCCATGGGCCGAAACCGTCGACTCAGACTTTGACTCTGCAGCCAAATCCATCGCTTGCATAGCAAAGACAGCGTCCGATTGCAAAGCAGCACGGTAAGCTGAATGGACGCTTTTTTCTCGATTGGGGTCCGTCTCACCTCGAAAATAGGGTATGCAGGCAGTACCCAAGAGATGGGCAAGGTCTTCGCATTGTCGCGT
>JANLUJ010000521.1:0-13286 GCA_031363425.1 Pirellula sp. | reverse complement strand
ACTCCCTGTCCGCGATGAGGGCCTGCCTATTGATTTCGGCTTGCCGGAGATCGTTTTTGGTTTGATCCAGCTCAGCTCGAGACGTTGATGCCCCGGCTATCATATCTGTCATTCCTCGCAGGTCGGAGAGGTCTGAACCTGCTTCGCTCTCGATTTCATGAAGCCGTCCAGTTGAGATTTCTAATTCACGTTTTGCGGAATCTCTCGCGTGCGTTAACTCGGACAGTACACCATCAGCCCGTGCGCGTCGGACCTGCTGCAACCTGGACTCCAACGAGTCCGTGAGTGCCTGGCACATGGACATCGCCTTAGCCTGCGAATTGGCTTTCACATCCATGTAAATCACTTCAGTAACACCAAACTCGGTCCCTTTGGGCGCATGTACTGAGATCGCATTTTTCGCAATTTCCTCGACCAAGTCCTTCGATGGGTACTCACCCCAATTGAACCAGCTGGTAACGCCCTTCGGCGGTCCGACGGCGATCAGCGCATCGCGGACAACCTGCTGGCTTTTCGCCATCTCAAGAATCGTCTCCTGAGCAGCCTTCATTTCGGTTTGGCTTTGAAATCGACCGAGCCGCATGACTGCGCCCGTCGCTTCATCCCGCACGAGAAGCGCTTGAGATGCCAGATAAGTATCATGCTTAAACAACACCACATATACCAACCCAAGACAGCCAAAAATAAGGGTGGTGGAAATCCAAAGCGGTGCCCATACCAAAACACCTCGGGAAAGGCTTCGGATCGCTGGGTTGGTTATTAGCGAGCTCATAGGAAATCGAACAAGCAGGAATTGGGCATAAACTCACGAGAATATCATCGCGGGAAATGTACATGATGGCATAAGAACGTGTCGGAATGGAAATCGAGGGGAGTTCCAAATCGATCACAAAGGCAAATCAATTTCGCAATATTGCGGCCTATCCGATAACGAAAAGATTTCCTAAAGTTTGAATCGTCTTTATGTCTGATGGACTCACTTCGGGCTTGGAACATGCAACTGATTTCCCCCTTCTTCCTGAATGGCTCAATTTGCATTAAAAAGTCCTTGGGTAAACTGACAACGGTTACACACGAAACGGAAATGCTTAGAGGCATCCATGAAGCCTGACTTTGGTAAACGACGCGAGCGTCTATTTCGCGAACTCAAGGAACGCAAGTTACCGAACTTGCTCGTGACGTGCCCTCACAACGTTACGTATTTGACCGGCTTTACTGGCGAAGACAGCTATCTTTTTGTCATTCAAGATGGAATTACCATTCTTAGCGATGCTAGGTACGAAGAGCAATTGCAGGAAGAATGCCCGCACGATCCTGCTTTCATACGCGGCGCAACGATCACTATGATCGATGCAACCGCTAAATGGATAGCCATCCAGAAGCTGCGAGAGGTCTGCGTTGAATCGCAATCGACTACGCTGGCGCAATGGGAAAGACTTGTCGAGCAAGCCGCAAATGTTCAATTTGGTGCCTGCAGCGGTGTCATCGAACGACTACGTGAACGCAAGGATGCTTCGGAGATTGAGGCGATTGAAAGGGCTATTTCAATCGCAGAACGATCATTCGTCTCCGTGCGAGCCATGTTGACAGGTGATATGACGGAGAAGTCCGTTGCCGACCAACTCGAGTTTTCGATTCGCAAACTTGGCGGGACCGGGAGCGCATTCAAATCTATCGTAGGAGTGGGGCCCAGAGCAGCTCTTCCCCACGGCAGACCTTCGGCCAAGCGCATTGACGAAGCTCCCTTTGTGCTAATCGATTGGGGTGCGAAAGAGAACCTCTATCTAAGCGATTTAACTAGGATAATTGTCACAGGAAAGCCAACCTCCAAATTCCAAAAAATCTATCAAACCGTACTCGCCGCTCAGGAAGCTGCGATTCGTGCTATTCGTCCAGGCATTATGATGTGCGATGTGGACGCCATCGCTCGAGGGATCATTGAACAAGCAGGTTTTGGCAAGCGGTTTACCCATTCGTTGGGGCATTCGTTTGGTCTTCAGATCCATGAGTCGATTCGGTTAGCCAAGGGGCAGGAACGAACGCTTGAAGCAGACATGGTTGTAACTGTAGAGCCCGGCATTTACCTTCCTGGAGTTGCAGGTGTTCGAATCGAAGACGACATCCTAGTTACCAAAACCGGAAATCGGATACTAACGTCACTTCCAAAACAGTGGGATGAGATTCTACCTTAGAGGGCGCTTAAAGCATGGTAATCGTTCGCGAAGTTAAATTGGTGGACTTGGATGCTCTCTGGGATTTGATTGGGCAAGCCAATACGGGAATGACTTCTCTCAAGATCGACAAAGAGCAGTTGGCGGATCGTATAGAGCGATCTCAATTTGCTTTTCGAAGATTGACCGAACGCGAGGAAGGAGCTCCATATGTCTTTGTCATGCAAGACACAAGCAACGGCAGTTTGGTTGGAACCTCTTGCATCTTCTCGAAAATAGGTGGCTTCCAACCTTTTTACGCATATCGAATCGTCAAAGAATTCAATTCCTGCGATCTTTTAAAACAAACGCACGAAATAAGCGCATTGCATTTGGTGAAAACGCACAATGGACCGACAGAGATTGGGAGTCTGTTTTTGCTACCCGAATACCGTGGCCATGGCTGTGGTAAGTTGTTGAGCATGTGCCGATTCGCTTACATGGCCGCCCATCCAAAGCGTTTTGCATCGCAGACCATTGCGGAGATGCGGGGATACTTTGATACGAATGGAGTAAGTCCTTTTTGGGAAGCGATCGGATCGCACTTTTTCAAGATCGATTTCCCGAGAGCGGACTCGTTATCGATGATCGACAAGCAGTTCATTGAAGATCTCATGCCGAAATACCCAATCTACCTGGAACTCTTGCCCAAAGATGCCGTGGCCGCGATTGGCCGAGTTCATGACCAAACCAAGCCCGCGCTTGCGATGCTTGAATCTCAAGGGTTTGTTCGGACCGATCAAATCGACATTTTTGACGGTGGTCCTGTTGTTCAATGCGCAACTCAAGAAATTATGGCGATCAAAGCGACGAAGGAGTTTTTAGTCTCAGAGCATAGCGGCCAAGTCAATTGGCGGGAGCAATCCGAAGGCCAATTCATCTCAAAGGCAGTCGTGACCACTTCCAGCTCGCACTATGTTGCGACACAATGCGAGGTAGTTTTGACACAAAACGCGGTATCGATGGAACGCTCCGACATGGATACGCTCGAAGTCAAACCTGGCGATCGCGTTTGGGTAATGAAACTGTAGTCAAGTCCTAGCACACAACCCCGTTTAGCATTTTGATCCAAGTATTAACTTAATGGCCCTTATTTGCGCCGATTGGGCGACCGGCAGGTGCGACCCTACCTAGCACGACGCGCAAGCTAGTGATTCCAGCTTCCAATTCACTAGCTCGCGCGTCGTGCTACTGCTACTTTTCAGTCTGCCGGTCGCGTTAGAGCTGAATTTGGTTTGATCTAAACGTGAGCATGACTTGACGCTGCGAGTGCTGCGTCAAATGCCTCAAATCGTTGCCTAGCGTGGCGCCAAGATCCATGCGGTTGCGACTGCGAAGAGAGTACAGCCAAAGCAAACTATCTCCCAGAGGCTGCTTATGGCTTCGATGGGAAAGAAAGCTTGTGTCATTGGAAATGGCCTTGGTTGGTAGAGGAGCGGCGGGCCGCCCGGTGTCAATCTTCAATCTTTGCCCCTCGCCTAATAGCGAGTGCCAATGGGCGCAAGCCAATTGGCACTCACTTTGTGAGCGGCAAGGCGCTAGCCGCCGGTGTAACGAGGCAATTTCACTGAATTTAAGTCACCCGCGGCTAGCGCCCGGCGGCTCACATGTCCGAATGTGAATGCCATTGGGCGCAAGCCGATGACCTAGCTGGCCGTGCCAAGCTGCGTCGAAACCGTGGTGAAGGTGGACTTCGCGTTCTTACCTATACTTGTAACAGCGGTAAGACACACGACAATAATCAGCGATAGCATCACCGCGTACTCTACCGCTGTCGGTCCGTCCTCATTCTTTAAAAAGCGATTGAGCTTCTTAGCCAAATTCTTCATTTGAATTCCTCCGACAGGGCGTTCAAGTCTCTAATACAAAAAATAACTAAACGACCGCTCCAGGATCATCGCCATGATTCTGATTCGGTCGTAGATGTGTTCCACGACGAAATCTACATTGAAACTTAGGACACAGATTGCACCAGTCAAACTCTTCATGGTGATTCGATTAACGAATTTCCCAAAAGAAAAGAGTTTTCGTGCGACTTATGCCTGTAACAAGTTAAAACAGGACGGTTGTTCGGATTGTAGCAATCGTTTTCCTACCGTGACTGCATACGTGCGCCGATCAGGCACCACTTATCGAGCTCATTCGACTACCATCTGCCGACAATCGTGTGCAATCCATCTTGATCCTTTACACCCTTCAAACAGCGCTCCAGGTAGGGTGCCTCCGACGCGAAGATGACGTAGGTGCCAGGCAACAATATGGTCGCATTGTCGGCAGACATCCCTAGGTGACTGGTCCAGGTTGTTTCTTCGTTGATTTGCCCGACCGTGTTATTGCGAGCACGTTTGAACGTGAATATCCCCGTAAAGGCTTGTGCGAGAGAAGTTTGATCGGCAGATGGTGAATCGGCTGGCGGAATGAGAGCTTGAGTCTTGTATTGAGCCTTCAATTCTTTGGTCGCTTCCTCACTTGTTGAAAGTTCACAAATCGCTCTCTGGCCTGGACCAACGTCGGAAGCAACAAACATTTCCTTGTTCGGTCCAACAAATACGGCCTTGCTCCACGTGAAATTCGAATGATTGACAATGGCAGGGCCATTCAAAATGGAATCGTTTTCCACCCCTCGTTTAACGACCGCGAGCTCTCGCAAAGGGTGTGTTATGGAGAATTGGCTTTGCATTCGCGGAAGCAATATGCCGCGATATTGCTGCATTCCCTCAACACCATATTGTTCGCAGGCGGGTAGGTCGGCGAAGGAACTAACGGTCATCGGCGCAAGTTGCGTTTCCTCTCCGATCGTTAGCCCGTCATTTGCAACCGTTGCTGCAAAGTAACTTTGTCGCGACCAAACGATCCCATCCCCATGCTCATCGACAAAAGCAAGGGAGCGTGTTCGAGAAACAGCTCCGAGACCGTCCTTAAGTAGTCCGTACGTAAACAACAGTAGAGTACATACCACTGCCGTCAGCGGCATCAAAACCACGAGCCATACTCGGCGTTTATGCCGATTGCTCCAGTACATGATCCCAGGGGCTGCCGCGCCGACAAATAATACGACGAAGGCCAAGAAAGGAATTACCGGCGTGCGTCCGACCGATGGAATGAGCCAGTTCCAAAAATCATCGCCGATTCCATCTGCAAAGCGAAGTGTTCGATTGCTGGGATTTGAAATCGACGGATTTGGATTCGGTACGTTACTTGACACGGCCTCAGGAAGATAAGATCGATCAAGGCGATAACTGTTGTCCAAATACACTTCTCCAAATCCGTGGGAAACAAAAATCGGAGCCATGTTCGTTTGAGGCATAGATTCCGAAAAGCCTTCATGCCACATAGCATCCTCCTCATTCCAACCCAAATTGGCGGTCTCCGAGTCGGAGTTAGCAGAATTCTTCGATTGTGCTGCGTCTTTGTTTTTGTCGTTCTTTGCGGAGCCTTTTGCCGAACGTTTCTGCCGCGAGATATCGATCGGCAGAAGGGCTGCAACCGCTTGAAATGATGGCACTTTGTTTACCCTCAATAGTCCACCAGCCAGTACATAGTTGTTTAAGCACTGCAATCGCTTTGAGTCCAGCCGCGCGAGGTCTTCGAAACCAACTGAAATATTTTGAAGGCTGCTCAAGGTCAACCAGTTGGATGGCATTTTCTCGACAAGACCATACGCTCCGGAACGCAAAACGCTGTCCGTGCACTTCTCTTGCGAAAACCAGTTACCGGATTGTGCCATTTCCGTGAGCGCTTCAAGACGATTGCTATCGTGCTGAGAAGACTCGTTGGAAATCAAAACAAGGCTCTTAAAGCCATTGCTGATGCTCGCGGTGTTCGCGCTGACACATGAATATTTTGGCCAGTCAGTTTTCGGCCATTCAACTTCGCCGAAATCGTGAATTGATTGCTAAACCTGCTTTGACTTTCAAATAGAAAATTCCCGAGTATTTCGCCTGTCGCTTCGCTATTTCCATTTTCAATGGGTATGGCGATGACTACCCGGCGTTCGGCTGCTGAATTGTAGTAGGTCGAGTTGATGACTACTTGAAGTTGTCCGTTGAATTTGAATTTCAGTCCCTTTCTTGGTACAACCCGCACGCGAACTGGACAGTACCCTGAATTGCCAAACCAATTCGGAAACGATACGTAAATCGATAATTCGCCAGTATCTCCACCAAGATTTTGCGTGATAAGATGCTCTCGCCTGAATTGACTCAAATCCAACATCTGCGATTGAGCTTGCGTAGAACAATTCATCCAGGCCGCCAAGATCAGGCAGACAAAAACAACATTCTTGGAGTAATCGAATCTGGGCATGTTCATGAGTAACCGAATCATCACACTGTCACAATCAGGGGTAGAATGTGAACCGGTGTCTGATTATAAGATTTTCAAGGCGAAAATGTGATTTCCAAACAAACTTTTGAATTATGCCAAACCTCCTTGACCGGTGGATCGTTCGGGCTTCTTGGCTACCACCCCTAACTCCCCCGAATGTGAACTAGTCCATGAACTCTGAAAAGCTCCCGAACTGGCCTTCAATTGTTTTACGAGTGGCAGCGATATACAACGTTGCTTGGGGGGCGTGGATTGTTTTGTTCCCCAATCAGCTGTTCGATCTGACGGGAATAGCCCGCCCAAATTACCCTGGAATTTGGCAATGCGTTGGAATGATAGTCGGGGTCTACGGAATCGGATACTGGATCGCGGCAAAGGACTTTGTTAGGCATTGGCCAATCGTATTGGTCGGCTTCATCGGGAAAATTCTAGGTCCAATTGGTTTCTTGCAAAACGCCTTAACCGAACTCTTACCGTGGTCCTGGGGACTAACGATCTTGGCCAACGATGTGGTTTGGTGGCTACCCTTTGCCGCGATACTCTACTTGGCGTTGAAGCAAAACCTTGCGCCAACTCCACTTGTTCCGCATCCATTTAGCCGAGACGAACAAAATGCCCCAACTGTCGAGCAAGTGAGTCGCCGCACATTGGTTTCTGATGGCAGGAATCTTTGGGAATTAGGACTGCATAGAAAACTGCTATTGATCTTCGTTCGGCATGCGGGCTGTACGTTTTGCCGTGAGACATTGACCGAGCTTAAGAGCAAGTTGCCAATTTTACAAAAACAGTTGGTCACTCCGATCGTTGTCCACTTGGGAACTCCAGAAGATGGCCAAAAAATGTTGGATCGGGCGGGACTTCAGCGCACTCTCCACATTTCCAATCCAAACGCAGAGCTCTATCGCGTTTATGAATTGAAGCGAGGTCAATTGTCGCAACTGTTAGGACCACGCGTCTGGTGGCGAGGCTTCGAGTCAGCAATACTCAGGGGAAATGGCACGGGACGCCTAGTGGGAGATGGATTCCAATTGGGAGGGGCGTTTTTGGTTGAAAACGGTAGAATCACGAAATCCTTTCCAGCCAAAGACGCCGCCGACAAAGTCCCGTTCGAGTGCTTACTCGATCGGCCAATTGACAATCAAACGTAGCATGACCACCTGGGCCGTGTTAAGAGGCCCTGGGCGATACATGCGGCTTTACGCTCGGGCCAGGGCCCAAGCCAAGGTAAACATCACTCTTGCTCGTCGCCCAAATCGAATAGACACAAACTCGAAAAACGCAATTCAACTATGTCCAGCTCCGTGGAACTAGAACCACTCAACCTTGAGCTCGTTAACTCGCTTTTAGCTCAAAACGGGATTGAAAATCAAAAATCGCCGCCGCTCGACGACAAACGTATTTTGCAAGCCGCCCTAGGCTTAGCAACCATTCTGCAGCAACGAGCCAGTCAGTTGCAAACGCCTCAAGAACGTCGACAACAAGCTGAGCTCGACCGAATGCTGCAACATCCAGAGGACAAGTCCACGCTGACACAGATAACAGATCAGAGTTTCCGAAGCATGTTGCCTGGTCGTGTAGTCGACCAAATGGTTCACATTCTCGATGTCCAAGGAGTCCCTAGATTCTTTAGTGTCTTTGATCAAGCACTCTTGAAGGGGTTCCAATCGTTTGGCGAATACTTGCCGGGCGTAGCTGTGCCAATGGTAAAAGAAAAGATGCGCAAAGAAACGGCAAACGTCATCTTGCCTGCGGAACACGACAAGCTCTGTGGCCACTTGCGCGAGCGTTCGCAAGAGGGCCTTCGCATGAATGTTAATTTTCTAGGCGAAGCGATCCTCGGCGAACGAGAATCTAACCGCAGACTCGATCGCTACCTTGCCGCCCTTCAACTGCCTGAAATCGAATGTGTCTCGATTAAGATATCGACTCTCTATTCGCAAATCTCTCCGCTGGCCCGCAAACATTCTATTCGAACCGTCTCCGATCGATTGGAATTGTTATATCGAGCCGCGGCCAAGGAATTGTTCGTGCGCGCCGATGGCCAGCGGATACCAAAGTTCGTATATCTCGACATGGAGGAGTACCGCGATCTGCATTTGACTGCCGAAATATTCATGCATACCCTCTCTCGCAATGGCATGGAAAATGTTCGCGGTGGGATTGCGTTACAGGCCTACATCCCCGACTCATCTCTGGTACAAGAGACCATCACACAATGGGCAGTCGATCGAGTTAGGAAAGGGGGATCGCCGATTACGATTCGCATCGTCAAGGGGGCGAATATGGAGATGGAACGTGTCGAAGCGTCGATACGCGGTTGGCCCCAAGCGCCTTATCGATCCAATATTGATACCGACGCAAACTACAAACGCATGGTACGTTATGGCCTCCGTTTGGAGAACAGCGAAGCAGTCCGACTTGGGGTAGCGTCCCATAATCTGTTTGACCTGGCTTATGCGATGATGCTCGCCGCGTCGCAGGGCTACGTAGATCGAGTGCAGTTCGAGATGTTGGAGGGAATGGCCAATCATCAACGTCGAGCCATGTTTGAATTGAGCAAAAGCGTGTTGCTTTACGCACCGGCTTGCCAACGCGAGGAGTTTATTAATGCCATCGGTTACCTTGTTCGAAGAATGGATGAAAACACCGGCCCCGATAATTTCTTAAGACACGCATTTAAAATAACGGCAGGGGGTTCCACCTGGCAACGACTCGAGAATGGCTTTCTCGAATCGGTTGATCGCATCGAAACGGTTTCCGTCCAACCGCGTCGGCAACAAGACCGACGTGTCCCACCGTCAATGCCCGCTAGGCCTGCTAACTGGCAATCGCTTGTGAATGAGCCAGATACCGATTTCTCATTGGTTGCAAATTCCCAATGGGCTCAATCCATCATCTCCCAATGGCAACCACTGTGCGACGATCGCGCATCCAACGTACCTCTGTCCGTAGGCTGCCTAGAGCAGGAGGGCAATGGCAACGTATACGAATCGCTCGACCCGTCGAGGCCCGGAACGATTGCTACGAAATACCGGCAAGCGGATGAGTCCCAGATCCGCGCTGCCGTCGATTGTGCCAGTGCCGATCCCTCCGGTTGGTGCGCCCTCGATCCAAGCGAGCGTTATCGCATCTTGCGCAATGTAGCGCAAGAGCTGCGCATCGCGCGAGGCGAATTGATTGGTGCAGCAATCGCAGACGCCGGAAAGACCATTTTGGAGACCGACCCGGAAGTGAGCGAAGCGATCGACTTCGTGGAATTTTATGCGCGATGCGCTCTCGATTTGCAAGAAGATCCCCTTCTAAAGGCTAAACCTTCAGGAGTGACCGTGGTCATTAGCCCATGGAACTTCCCGATCGCGATTCCATGTGGAGGTATCGCTGCCGCACTGGCGGCCGGCAATACTGCAATCCTGAAGCCTGCTTCGGATACTGTGTTGCCTGCTTACGTGATGTGCCAATGCTTCTGGCGAGCTGGCGTACCGCGAGAGGCGTTGCAGTTCGTGCCATGCAGCGGTGCGATGGCTGGGAAGCATTTGCTCCAACGACCTGAGATCGCTCGAGTGATTTTAACGGGTGGGACCGAAACGGCTCTTGCGATTTTAGATCAAACGCCTTCGTTGAACCTGTTCGCTGAAACGGGAGGCAAAAACGCAACCATCGTTAGTGGACTCAGCGACCGCGACTTGGCTATCAAGAATATATTGCATAGCGCGTTTTCGCACGCGGGTCAAAAATGTAGTGCCACATCCCTCCTCCTCTTGGAAGAGGAAGTATTTGAATCCTCGGAATTCCGCGAGCAGTTTGTGGATGCGGTAGCAAGCCTCAAAGTAGGATCGGCCTGGGACGTAACAACCAAAATGGGGCCCTTGATTCGGCCACCTTCCGGCGACTTGTTGCGTGGACTCAAGGAACTTGAAAACGGTGAAAGTTGGGCGGTGATGCCGACTCAGCTTGGCGACAACCCATGTTTGTACTCGCCTGGCGTGAAGTGGAATACTACCAAAGGCAACTTCACGCACATGAACGAATTGTTCGGACCCGTACTCGGAGTCATGAAATTCCGGCGACTCGGTGAAGCAATCCAAATGGTCAACGCAACTGGTTTCGGATTGACTAGCGGTCTCGAATCGCTCGATGATCGAGAGCAAAAGACATGGAGAGAGTCCATACGTGCAGGCAACCTGTACATCAATCGTCCAACCACCGGCGCGATTGTTCTCCGACAACCCTTTGGTGGCATGGGAAAGAGTGCGTTTGGGCCAGGAGCCAAAGCTGGCGGTCCGAACTATGTCGCAACACTCATGTCGTTTGACGATTTGGAGTCGGCGGCACTCGCGCCGGATTCCGGACAAATACCTGAGTCGAGCGCCCTACTTCGTTTTTGGCAAAGGCTTGATCGATCAAGTCGACTGTTGTTGGACCTTGCCGATTCCACCGCTGCCCAAATAACGCAACTTCGAACAGCAATCTTGTCGTATGATCGATTCTCAAGAGCAGAGATCTTGGTCGAGCACGACCACTATCTACTGGTTGGCCAAGACAATCAGCGACGCTATTTACCCGCATCGCCTTTGAGAATACGACTCCATGTGGATGATACACCCTTCGACATTGCGGCTCGCTGCTCGGCAGCTGTAGCGTCCAACTGTAGGGCAACCGTGAGCCATCCGCCAGGGGTGCATGATGCGACAATCGCTGCGCTGGAAAAGTTGACGTACGAATGGGCTGGGCGCATCGAGTTTCTGGAAGAAAGCGACGAGGAGCTAATCCATTCGATCGAGAACGGTCAAGTTGCTCGATTGAGATATGCGGCAACCACGCGCGTCCCTGAATCGGTGCGTCGAGTTGCAAATAGGCATCAAATATTCATCGCAGACCAACGTGTCTCGATTCACGGACGCATCGAGTTGCTATGGTATGTGATGGAACAGAGCATTTCGTTTGACTACCATCGCTATGGCAACCTCGGCCCGCGTTCAAGCGAAAAACGAGCCGACACCCTGTAGCATGGGCCCCCGGCCCGTGAAGCAATGTTGCAGTGTCGCTCTGCGACATTGAACTGCCGAGTCGCGGAGCGACATCGGCTACACGTCTATTCCGATTTCAATAACTGCAACTCCTTGGGGAGCCTTCGAATCTTACCGTCCCTATCAATACAAGCAATAACACTGTGGCCAGTCACAATGACCAACGGCGGCGATTCCAGACTTTCATGCTTTACGAGCGTATAGCTATGTTCTACCCTTGCACCATGGCTGTGTCGCAATAAGGTTGTTAGCTCGAGTTCGTCATCGAACTGGGCGGGAACACGAAAGTCCACGTGCATACTACGGACCACCAACATCAACCCGGTACGTTCTAATTCGCGGTAGGAAATCCCAATCGACCTCAACATTTCGACGCGTCCACGTTCAAAGTAATTCAAGTACTGCGAGTTGTGCACGCGACCTTGACCATCGGTTTCAAAGTATTGGACTCGGATCGGTAATCGATGAAGGTGGCCAGCGCTGGCTTTCTTGAAACTATGCATTTCCTGGTGTCCGCGGCTCAAGTTGAAATCGGGTTCGCTCACGCCGCCTTTTTCCGAGCAGACCTGCTGGGAGATTTGACCTTACGGCTATATACGATTGCATTCCCTCGCTTACCCAATATGTCGGTCGCTCCGCAACGGTTTAACGTGTAAGCAATCTGCTGAGCGAACCATCGCGGCTGCCCAAGATACTCTCCCAGTTCTTTCGTGTCGAATGCGATTGGCAGTTTCGGATTTCCGAGCAATCGCCAAAGGTCCGGTATTCCTTTTAGGACATTCGACTCACCCACCTTCGCCAAATGCTGGTCAATGGTCTTGTACTGTTTGCGACGTCGGCGTTTATTGACCCTGTCGAGCCGCTGTTCAATGCACTCTACGGCAAGTACTTCCAGCGTCAATTTGGGGCTTGGAAAGACTTGTGTGAAGTGGATCAGTTCTCGAAAGATGTCTATCGAAGCAAGTTTCTTCGGGCTCTTTCGGCGGCGAAGCAATTCGCCACCGTCTCGATCAAATGTCTCGATCCACTTGCAGCTGATAAGCGGTTTGATGACTCGCAGTCGATGACCGTTTTCGAGGAGCTTTTTGGCTTTGTTGCGGATCGAGCCTAGTCCGGCATGTTGGATTTCCACCAGAAAACCATTAGCATCGATCGCATCGATCCGAAATCCGTCGACAATAACTTCTACAGAATCCGAGTCGGCTGCGAAATGGTACTTTAGTTGTCGGTGAAGAGATGTTTCCATTGCCAGGTTATACCGTTTCTTGCCCGCGACCGGCAAGATGAGCTTGTGGCGGCATTTGCGGTGCAAGGTCACTCTCGGCACGAGTTACCTACGGGAGGTCGCACCTGCCGGGCCTGCCGGATGCGACTGGGTGCGACGTTACTGACGATTGATGGATTCCCTGTGCCTTCGTGCTCGTGCTCAGTCCGTAGGACGGTGCTCGCGTTCGTCAGGTCAGATCGTTTCGAGCACGAGTACCATTTCATTGAGCACGAGCACGACTGAACATTGACGCCGGCAAAGAGAATAATTATCCCGCGGTCTGCTGGTCCGGATACTTGATCCTACCATGATAGATTGCCGTGAGGCTTTTGATCAATGATCGTTTGATCGTATCGAGATGCTGCAGCGTCAGGCCGCATTCATCAAATTGACCATCCAACAATTTCTTCATGGCGATTTGCTCCACCAAGTTTTGCAATCGCGATGCCGTCGGTT
>JANLUJ010000478.1:0-9756 GCA_031363425.1 Pirellula sp. | reverse complement strand
CGGTCGACATGATCGTTCAAAACATCGGGCAAGGTGATCTGGCCGACATTTCGTTTACTGTCCCGAATACGGAGCTAAAAGATGCGTTGAAAGCCGTCAATGAAGCGGCCAAAGTGGTCGGTGCAACCAGTGTCACTCACGATGATGCGGTAGCAAAAATATCGGTCGTTGGACTTGGGATGGCCGCGCAGACTGGCGTCGCTCAACGTATGTTTGAAGCGCTGGCCGATGCCGGCATCAACATTCAAATGATCACTACGAGCGAAATCAAAATCAGCGTTTTGGTGCAGCGTTCCGAATCGACCGCTGCGCTACGTGCCGTCCACCAAGCATTTGCGTTGCACCTCAAACCAGCGGATGCAAATCAATGGCAAATCGGTCAGAAGAATACCAGCGACTTGAGCGTGAATGAAATCATCGAGCGATTGCGCAATTCGAACATGGAACAATTGACCTTGCTCGACATCTCGATGGTTGGGGACCAAGCCCGCGTGACCTTGTCGGGAGTTCCTGATACGCCTGGTCTGGCTCAAAAAGTATTCAAGAGAGTTGCTGAGGCGGGTGTGTTTGTGGACATGATTGTCCAAAGTTGCGACGGCTATCAAGGCGAAACGAGCATTAGCTTTACGGTACCAGAAGAGCAGATGGATCATTGCATCAAAGTGCTTGAGACCATGGATTACAAGTTTCGCAAAATCAGTGGCTCTACGGAAATTGCCAAACTTTCCGTTAGCGGAATCGGTCTTCGAAGCCACACGAGCGTTGCAATTGCGATGTTCAAATCGCTCGCCGACAGGGGAATCAATGTGTTGATGATCAATACGAGTGAGTTGCGGGTCAACGTGGTCATCGATGGCAAGCAAGGGCAACAAGGACTAGAATGCCTCCAGAAAACCTTCGAAGAGTCGCTGCTCTAAAGTTAACTCATTGTGGCACGGCGGTCCCCGCCGTGATTTATCACGTAGCTTCGTCTCTCCGAGACGAAGAAACACTTGTCGCGACACGACTCGCCGCGGTTTTCCGCTCGCTGACCGCCTAGCCACTCTGCAGAAAGTAATAAAAATGCCGCGAGGCTTCCATTTAGGCCATGGTACCGTTATCCGATTTCAAGGCGCGGACCGTTGCCGAGTGTTCAACAACCTATGCACCCAGGATCTTCGTAAGCTAACCGACGGTCAAGCCGTAGAAACATTCATTACCGATGGAAAGGGTCGCACATTTGGACATGGTATTGCGATGTCCGTAGGCGGCGAAGCATTTTTTGTCACAGTTCCGGACCAGGGCAGCAAACTAGTTCCGCACTTCGATCGTTACATCATCCGCGAGGATGCCGTTCTGGCCGACGTCAGCAGTGATTTTCAGCTCTGGCTTTTTCAAGATCGAACGACCGCAGCCCAAGCGTTCGACATCTCAACCGAGGCGATTCCTGGACCGGCGAATGTGCATAGCCTCGAGCTAGAAAATCAAAGAGTCATTCTCCTGCATGCACCATGGATCGGACCCGACTCGATTCTCGTTCTATTGCCTTCCGGTTATGGCGACCAATTCATGATGGAGCGATTGGGCAGTGAATGGATCGAAAGCGATATGGTTCATCGCGCCGGATGGGAACGGGCTCGCATTCAAGCTTTTTGGCCATGGTATGGAGTCGACATGGACGATCGCCATTTGCCTCAAGAGCTGGATCGTGATAGCACGGCGATTTCGTTTAACAAAGGATGTTACTTGGGACAAGAGACCATCGCTCGACTCGACATGCTTGGGAAAGTTCAAAAAAAGCTTGTGAAAATAAGCATCGATTCGAAGGAGTGTCCAAAGGCCCAGACCGTCATCCAAGCGGACGACAAGGAAGTTGGCTCGGTATGTTCAGCGGCCCTGGATCCAGAGAGTGGGGGGTGTTTGGCCTTAGCTTACGTTAAGCGAAGTCATTTCGCTTCGGGCCAGTATCTGAACATAAATGGTCATGAAGCCCACGTTGTCTAAATCGCATAAATAGCACGACGCGCAAGCTAGTGATCTGGTTTGTCTGGTTTTTCTGGTTTGTCTGGTTTTTCTGGTTTTTCTGGTTCCCAGGTTCTGCCGGCTCTGCCTGGGAACCCACTGACTTGCCGGCTCTGCCGGCTCATCCACTTTGTAAACGGCGAATGACGAGGCAGAGCCACGGGAGCAGTGACGAGGCAGAGCCTCGGGAGCAGTGCGTTCCCAGGCAGAGCCGCAGAGCCAGGGAACGAGTTGCGACTTCAAAGCGAGCTAGCTCGTTTTACCTGCTTGCTGCGCAGCCCTAACTGACTAAATTGGAGCGTCCGGAATGCCTCGCACTCGTTTTGAGCAACGCTTAGGCGCCGTGTCACTTTGAAAATATGGAATGGCTATGGAAGCATTTGAAATCGTTCGCCTGTTGGGAGCATGCGTCGCTTTGATCCTCGGGGCGATCGTTTTTATGGTCCTCTTTTTTCGGGGTATGTCATGGATCGACCGCTGGATCAAGTTGCGAAATGAAACCGATCTCAGCCGGCCGCGCGTAAGACGAAACAAAAGCTCCAAGCGACCTAGGACTTCAGAATGGGATTCACTAGTCAAAGAGCGACCGCCGACTAGTTCGCAGTTGCGAAAGGAGCTTCCGGTCAAAAAGCCCATTCCTAAGACTTGGGACCAGACCTCTGGGCGAAAAGCAAGTGAGCATTCTGTCAATGGTCGTACTCGCATGCAAGCTCTAGTATCGGTGTCACCCACAGCAGAGTCAGCAATCACCTCCGAAACGACAACGTTGCTTTCGGAGGCTGCCGCTCCGAGTGAAGAAATGGAATGCGTTACGAAATCGGTCAGTCGCATTGCGACGGTTCATTTGCTAAGCGGTGAGACGATCGAGCGAGTCGCGTTTTGTTCCAAAGACAAGGCAAGCAAAATTTGCGACGGACTCGGCTTCGAAGGCATTGTCCTCGAAAACGATGAAGGACAAATTTGTGTTGTCCGAGAGAATAACATCAAGATGGTTACATGGAAGGTTGGTAGCCAATGAACCGAGACACTGCCCTGCAGTTGATGCACGAGTATGTTCAGAATGAATCCTTGAGACGTCATATGCTTGCCGTAGAAGCAGCCATGCGAGCCTACGCGACGAGTCTAAGTGAAGACGTTGAGAAATGGGGCGTCGTTGGGTTGCTACACGATTTCGACTACGAACGCTGGCCCAATCCACCGGATCACCCGACCAAGGGCAGCGAAATCTTAAGACAAAAGCAATATCCGGAGGATGTCATCTATGCGATTCTTTCGCACGCAGACTACTTGCCGAATTATCCTCGCGTTTCATCGCTAGACAAAGCCCTGTATGCGTGCGATGAGTTGAGCGGATTTTTGGTCGCGTGCGCTTTGGTTCGTCCGGAGCGCTTCAATGGACTTGAACCGACGAGCGTCCGCAAGAAACTGAAAAACGTGAATTTTGCTGCGGCCGTGAATCGATCCGACATCACGCAGGGCGCCGAGGATTTCGGCGTTGAGTTGGACACACATATCGCTTTCTGTGTAGCTGCTCTCAACAGCGTTGCGCAACAGCTATTCGATTAGGGAATTGACCATTTTGTTTGTGCGTTAGGTATTTCGGATCAATTGGATTCGCAATCGCAATCTCTTTGATACAATTTCTTGGAACTGACCGGATTCTGAGTTTCGGGAAAGGGGTCGTTTTGGCTTCGCCGGTGAATTTCTCACGCAAGGAGTGCCCTTTTTAGTGTCGCGAAAAACCGAAGGAAAAGTGTCGCGAAGGGTGGAATTGGAAAAACGCCAGAACCAACGACTTGAGAAGCGGGGCGACCCTTCGATTTCCGCTTTGAGTAGCCCCATTGCGCTTGAGATTCGGCCGAAAGTTGGCCAATCCGAACGGGTGGAGGATGCAGCGGTCTTCAATAAAGACTGCCGTCTAAAGCTATCCGGCGAGTTGCAGCTCGAGGCTGCCAGTATCAGTGAAGCACTCGAATTGACCTGCCAAGGCAAGTTCGAGGAAGCGATTGGAATGCTAAAGGACATAGCTCGAAGTAGTCCGCTATCTGACTGGCGGTTGTTTGTTCGCGGATTGCACGCTTTCTATTTGGGAGACTTGGAAACTGCGCGTCAAAACTGGACCAGACTGGATCGCACTCGCCGACCAGCTCGAATCGCCTCAACGTTGCTGCTGACTGAAACCGAGCTGCTGACTAAAACCGACCAACCCCTGGAAGTTGAAATTGCACCGGTTTCAAAGTCTCTCGTCGAGCACGCCAAAACGCTCAGGCTTCGAAAGAATGCGGTGGCCGCAGCGGAGGCAATTGCAAAAGTCAGACATCGCGATCCAGATACAACCTTCTCCGTTTCGCAAGTCGCGATGTTATCTAATTTTTTTAATGCCTATCGCAAGCTGGATCATGAATTCGTGTCAAGTGTCGGCCGGGCTTGTATTGGACTCGCTGTACAACAAGGTAACATGGAGGTGTTTGATCGCCTCGCAAAGATGGTTCCAGGCGCAGTGGATGATCCCAAATGGAACCGAACGCGAATGCTGTATGCGATCGCGTTTGAAGGTGCTCACGATGTTGTTGAAAAAGCCGCTACCGCATATCTACTACAAGATTTGCCAAAGATTACTCAGTTGCCGAAGCAAGTAAGGGAGGCATTGGCCTGCAAGATCTATCTCGTTCAAGCAGAAATGCTTAGCACGCTTAACGATCGATCGATTTTTTCCTTTTCATATGGAGAAACACGAGGCGATTTTAACAAGATCGACGCCTTGTTGCGGAAGGCCATTCAAGCTTACCCGACTTATCGGATCGCGCATCAGAAGCTGATCAGCTCGATGGAGTCGCAATTGAAACGGCGTCTTTCCAAATCTGAGGAAGAGAAGTTGGAAAAGCGAATCATCGCCGCGAAAGAAGAACTGGTTCGTGTTATTCCGGATGAAGTTCAAACAACCCTTGAGTTGATCGATTTTTATCTCGACGAAGACCAATTGGAAAAGGCGAACGCGCTCGTTAAGCAACTCGGCGGCCAGCGATTGGAAGATCCGCTCTCCAAAGCATTGCCGTGGAAACTGAAGTTGCGAGAAGCCATGCGGCTCAGTCGACGAAAGGCTGATTTGGCGTTGGCACACAAGGCGCTGGACGAAGCTGAATCGCTATGGCCGGTTTGGTTGAATCGAAATTGGCTACCCTTTTTAAGAGCGGCCTTAGTCCTTCGTAACGGCGATCAAGCTAGATTCGCTGAACTAACTGCGGCTGCACGCAAAGAACAGAAAATCAGCGATTTCGTTGGCGAAGTAATGACGTTTGCGGCGTTGCAACAGATGAATATCCCGAGCTCCGATTTGAAGCCGTTCCGAACGAGCGTTGAGAGCCAAGCGGAGAATGCCAACAAGATCGAGCTGGCAGACCTATTCTCAGTAGGTTCTTTCTTTTGGGACCTAGTGCGAACGGGACTTAAGCATAAAGGCTATCGACTGCAGGCAAGCAAGTTGGGTAGGGCTTTTGCCGACCAAATGAAGTTCCATGACAATAGCAATCTCAATGCAACTCAGATCGATGCTGTTTCTTGGGGAGCTCACCATCGGTTTTGGCCACTTGGGAACGATTACACTCCGACTCCATCGATAAAAAAACTTGCTATGAGCGAACCCAAAATCGCTGCAGTGGTCCTGGCTTGGGTGCAAGCATTGGAACACTTTCCACGATATCGTATGATCGAATACGAGCCACTGATCAAGCTTGCGAAAGAGGCAGCGAGAACGGAAAAAGATGCGTTCTATCGCTATTTATTCGACAAGGTGGCAGACGGAGCGAACAATATCATTTCCGAAGCGAAGGCCGAGGAAGAACAGCGCAAGTTGTACGGTTCGAGATCGAACTACGATTATGAATTCGATGACGACGAATTGGATGACGAATTGGATGACGAAGACGACGAGGATGATGAGTGCGATTGTGCGAACTGCCGTGCAAAACGTGCTCGAATGAGAGGCGCGTTTTTAGAGGAAGATGTAGACCAGGAAGACGAAGACGCCTTGGCCAACGAACTGTTCGCCAAGGCGCCGATTGTGGGCAAAGTCTTTTCCAAACTAGGACCAAATGGGACGAACGAATTACATTCGATACTCAACTCCAATCAGCTTCAAGATTCTCCCGAAGAACTCGTTAAGGCGCTTGGGAAGCTCTTTCCAAGATATGGGATGTCCATGATGGACGCTATGGAGTTTTTGATGGAGCTTCGAAAAGCAAGCGGAAGCATTCCGTCGGCATACTTTGCCAATGGCAAGGGCAATCCATCCGATTTGGGATCGGCGTCGCCCGCTACCGTGACTCCCGCTGCCATGACGCCCGCTACCTTGACTCCTGAAGAGCTAAAAGAAGCTAGGAAGCGGCGAGAAAAGGAACTGGAAAAGAGAAAACGCGAAACAAACAAAGGCGGGTCTCGACCATGAGTGTTACGTTTAGCAACGCATACCAAATATTGGAAGTGAAGCCAGGCGCAGCTGCCGAAGAACTTCGAAAGGCCTACCTTGGACTGGTTCGCCAACATCCACCTGATCGCGATCCGGAAAGATTTCGAGATATCCACGCTGCATACCAAATGCTCAATGACCCATTGGCACAAGCATCTGCGTTATTGAGCCCCAGTCGCGAAAAGCCCGACCTTTCTGCCGTCATCTCATCTGCTGAGAAATTGCGACCTCGACTGGCAACACTCAATTTGTTAGCGTTGGGCAATCAAGAGTAAAGAGACCGATGAATGAAAGGGCACTGTTAAGCATGGCAACTAGCCAATCCCCAGACGGAACCATGATTGAATCTCAGGCAGAACGGAACGAGACGTCTTGCGAGTTGCTCGGCGCAGTGGATATTGTCGAGGCCTTTACTACACTGCGCCATGAACTGAAGCTACAGGTGCGTGGTGGACGCGAACTCCAGCAGTCCTTGCAAGACAGTTTGTTACGATTGGAACAGCGAATCACATCGCAGAGTGCCGCGCAGAGCGAGGTCGGAACTTCCGAGGGCCGCAAGATGGCAGAGGCGATCGCAGACATTGAGGAGAGTTTGCAACGAGCCATTGAGTCGATCGTTCCAAAGCCCGTGAATGCCCGGTCCGAAGGAGTTGTTTTGAAACGATATGATCAACTGGTGTCGAAGGCTCCGTGGATTGCGAGGGCATTTGCGGGACGTTGGCTTGAGGAACTCCGCGCAGGTATCGCGCAGTCGATCGAAGCAGAAAAAAAGTCCGAATCG
This sequence comes from Pirellula sp., assembly GCA_031363425.1. Taxonomy (GTDB): domain Bacteria; phylum Planctomycetota; class Planctomycetia; order Pirellulales; family Pirellulaceae; genus JBKCUI01. Next base: position 2,509 of record JANLUJ010000478.1, on the reverse strand, counting down.
ACTTCGGACCCTTCGCATCGAGGCTTGGAGCTGCTGCTCGCGAGGGTACATCGGTTGATGAAGCAGTTTGAAATCGAGCGAGTCAATGTTCTGTATAAAGCTTTTGATGCGGAGACGATGAATGCTATTGATATGGTCGTCGCTCCCGATGTTGCCAGCGCACACGTTGCACAACAGCTCCGCCCATTGTATTTGTGGCGAAACATTACTTTGCGTTGCGCCGAGGTTCGAATCGCGACTTAATAACGTAGAGCAGGCTAACAGCCAACGCCATCACATTCACCTACCGTCAAACAGACTATTTTTCGAAACAAGACAAACATGGAAAATCAGCAATCAACTATCATCGGCATCGATCTCGGGACCACCAACAGCGTAGTGGCAGTGTACCGAGACGGCAAAGTTCAAGTCATCGAAGAGGACGGTACGTCGATACTCCCGTCCGTAGTAGGAATGACGCTCGATGGCAAATTGATTGTTGGCACCGCAGCGAAAAACCAGCTGGCAGCCTTTCCTGACCGAACGGTTTCTTCGGTAAAGCGCCGAATGGGCCAGGCAGTTCAGATCGCGATGGCTGATCAAAAATTCTCTCCCCAAGAAATCAGCGCCATGATCTTGCGTCGTTTGAAGCAGCGGGCGGAAACGTTTCTTGGAAGTTCAGTAAGCAGAGCCGTTATTACGGTTCCGGCTTTTTTCGACGAGAATCAGCGTCAAGCAACCCGCGAGGCCGGACAACTTGCGGGACTGACCGTCGAGAGGATCATCAATGAACCGACGGCAGCAAGCTTGGTCTATCACTCCAGCACCAACGAGCTTCGTCATCTGATTGTCTACGATTTGGGGGGAGGTACTTTCGACGTTTCGATTGTGAGAGTCGAGGATGGGGTTGTCGAAGTTTTGAGCAGCAAGGGCGATACTCAATTGGGTGGTGACGATTTTGACGAGTTGCTGAGTAAGCATGTTTCGGATGTGTTCCTCACTCAGCATAATTTCGATTTGATGGCGCAGAGTACGACGCGATGGCGATTGATACAAGCTTGTGAGCGTGCGAAGTGCGAGCTGTCGTCGACTGGCTCGGTTCGCATTTCCGAGGAATTTATTGCGACCGTGAATGGCAGCCCTATCAACCTCGACATTGAGATCACTCGCTACGAATACGAAGATTTGATCGCAGCCTTAGTGGAACGCACGATAACCTGCGTGGACGATGCCATTCGAGACTCGGGGCTAGTAACAAGCCAATTGGACGAATTGATTTTGGTGGGAGGGTCGACGCGAACACCCTTGGTTCAACGCCGATTGCGAGAAGAGTTTCAACGCGATCCGAAATGGTCAGTGAATCCAGACTTGGCGGTGGCCCTTGGGGCAGCGACTCAAGCGGCCATGCAGAACGGACATACAGTTGGCCCAGTGCTGATCGACGTCGCTACGCACACTTTGGGAGTCTCTGCATTGTCTGGCTCACCGTATGATCCGGAACTCGTTTTCGTACCCATCATCTGCAGAAACGCTCCGCTCCCAGCCAAATATGAAGATATCTTTGAAACGATTTCGCCCGACCAAAAAGTTGTCGACGTTCATGTCTTCCAGGGTGAGAGCTCGCAATTGAGTCGTAATCAATCCATCGGACGCTTTGTGCTAGAGGGGCTCAACCAAGCCAAAGATTCAGATGGAGAAATTTTGGTTCGTTTCGATCTCACTTTGGATGGCACGCTGACGGTAACCGCAATTGAACGCAAGTCGGGTGTTTCCAAAAAGCTCAAGATCGATAATGCGCTTTCGCAGATGGGAGAAATCGGTCGGCAAGAGACAGAGGCGCGAATGGAGCTTCTGTTTCGCGATTCCGTTGGGTTCAGTTCGACGATCGATGAATCTGGTTCGACCGTCGAAGACGAAGCTGGACGTCCAATGGAATGGGTACAAACGTTAGAAACCGGCACAATCCTTCGAGTGGATAACGGGACGGCTACCGAACCAAAACGTACTGAAATCCTGAAACGAGCTAGGTCGATTCGCACGACTGCCTCAGGTGAAGATGCCGACGACATCGATCGATTGATAGGTCTGATCGAGAGCGCTGTGCAAGGAAACGACGAAGAGTTGTTGGAAGGACTGGAAGCTGAGCTTGAAGATTTGTTATTCTATCTAGCATGACCAACGAATCGAATTTGGATCGAAGCCAACCTGTTCCGAGAACAGGACCTAAGCTGCTGGAATTTGCGTGTCCTGTTTGTCGTGCCAAACAGAATGCTCAATCGGAATGCCGTCGATGCGGAGCAGACTTGTCGCTGTATGTCAAAGCGTTACATAGTGTGGTAGAGTCCCGGCGGCAACTCGATGCGGCGAATCGCAGCGGTGATGCTCAATCGGCATTGCATGTCTCAAACTACATGCAATGGTTGATTCCCAAGGAATCCGAACCGATCCGATGATCCCATCTCAGTTTCTCCTAGATAGAGGGAGAGCACCCAAATGTACCTATCTCCCCCTCGCCCTTGATAAAGGGAGA